>NZ_JADBUB010000197.1:0-44805 GCF_020245865.1 Microcystis sp. M169S2 | reverse complement strand
TGGACAAACCACAGGGACAGTTACCTTTACCATTGTGGATGATGCTTTAGTGGAAGGTACAGAGACTGCTACCCTAACCTTGACTAACCCCTCATCTGGTTTGATTTTAGGTAGTACAATTTCCCAAGCTATCACCCTGACGGATAATGATTTTGCGCCGCCTGAAGATGGTAACTTTGATGGTATTCCTGATGACCAACAAGATAACGTTCTTTCCCTGCAAGCACCTAACAACCAATACGTCACTTTCGCCGCACCCTTGGGTCAACCGTCTGTCAATGTTCAAACAACTCCTAATCCTGACCCCGCGAATACCCCCCCAAATGTCGATTTTTCCCTAGGATTCTTTGCCTTTAACTTGCCTCAAGTTACTCCAGGTGACGCAACAACTATCACCCTATTCTTACCCCAAGGAAGCACCGTCAATAGTTATTGGAAATATGGGCCGACTCCTGATAACCCTAACCCTCATTGGTATGACTTTACCTTCGATTCCTTGACCAATACAGGGGCAATTTTCCAAGACATTAACAGTGACGGTCAAAATGAAATTATCCTCCATTTCGTTGATGGTCAAAGGGGAGATGAGGATTTAACTGCTAATGGAGAAATTATCGACCCTGGCGCACCTGCTTTTACTGAAAATCTTCCTAATACTCCTCCCACTGTCATCAATCCGATTACTGATGTCAATGTTAACGAAGATTCAGCTAATACCGTCATTGATTTAACTAATGTCTTTAGTGATGTTGATGGAGATGTGATTGTTAAATCAGTATTGACCAATGACAATACGGGATTAGTCACCGCTACCATCGTTAACAATCAATTAACCCTTGACTACCAAGATAATAAATTTGGTACGGCAAATATTACGATTCGGGGAACATCCAACGGTAAAACTGTTGAAGATACTTTCCTAGTAACAGTTAACCCAGTAGATGACGCACCAACCGTCCTCAATCCGATTACAGATGTCAATGTTAACGAAGATGCAGCCAATACCGTCATTGATTTAAGCAACGTCTTTAGTGACCCCGATGGAGATGTAATTACCAAGAGTGTGTTATCCAACACAAATACTAGCTTGGTGACAGCAACTATCGTTAATAACCAATTAATCCTAGATTATCTCCAAAATCAGTTTGGAACGGCTCAAATTACCATCAGAGGAACATCGAAAGGTTTATTTATTGAGGATACCTTTACCATTACCGTCAACCAAGTGACGGAAGGTATACTCATTACAGGCACATCTGGCAATAATAATCTTGTCGGTGGAGACGGAAACGACACCCTACAAGGATTAGCCGGAAACGACACCCTAAATGGAGGACTGGGTTCGGATTCTCTCGAAGGAGGCAATGGCAATGATGTCTATTATGTGGATAATAGTGGAGATCTTGTTCTAGAAACCGTTACAGGTAGCACAGGCGGAACGGACTTAGTTTATGCGAGTGTCTCTTATACTTTACCTAACCTAGTGGAAAATCTGACCCTAACAGGCAATTCAGCCATTAACGGTACAGGAAACACCCTTAATAATACAATTATCGGCAATAACGGTAATAACTACCTCCTAGGCGATGGGGGGAACGATACATTAGACGGCAAAGCAGGGGTAGATACCCTAGACGGAGGAGCAGGTAATGACACTTATACTATTGATAATATCAACGATGTGATTATTGATAGTGCAGGAACAGATACGGTTTCCGCCTCCATTAGTTATACCCTAGCAGCGGGATTAGAAAATCTAACCTTAACTGGGAATGGTAACTTAAATGGCACAGGAAACACCCTTAATAACACAATTATCGGCAATAACGGCAATAATTACCTACTAGGCGATGGGGGGAACGATACATTAGACGGCAAAGCAGGGGTAGATACCCTAGACGGAGGAGCAGGTAATGACACTTATACTATTGATAACCTCAATGATGTGATTATTGATAGCGCAGGAACAGATACGGTTTCCGCCCCCATTAGTTATACCTTGGCCGATAACCTTGAAAATCTCACCTTAACAGGTAGTACAGCGATTAATGGCACGGGCAACAGTGCGAATAATACCATAATCGGCAATAACGGCAATAATTACCTCCTAGGCGATGGGGGGAACGATACATTAGACGGCAAAGCAGGGGTAGATACCCTAGACGGAGGAGCAGGTAATGACACTTATACCATTGATAACCTCAACGATGTGATTATTGATAGTGCAGGAACAGATACGGTTTCCGCCTCCATTAGTTATACCTTGGCCGATAACCTTGAAAATCTCACCTTAACAGGTAGTACAGCGATTAATGGTATGGGGAACAATGGTAATAATGTGATAACGGGAAATTCAGGTGCCAATCTTCTCTCTGGGTTGGATAGTAATGATAGCCTTAATGGGGGAAATGGAAATGATACCCTACTCGGCGGAAATGGCGATGATACCCTCATAGGAGGGACAGGAAATGACAGCTTGACGGGAGGAAGTGGCCGTGATTTCTTCCGCTATAACTCCCGCACGGAAGGCATTGACACGATTACCGACTTTAATGTGCTAGATGACACGGTTTTGGTATCTCGGAGTGGATTTAGTGGCGGTTTAACGGTTGGTACGTTACTAAACACCCAGTTGACTACCGGAACATCAGCGACGACCTCCGCTCATCGTTTTATTTATAATGCCAGTAATGGTCAATTGTGGTACGACATTGATGGTACAGGAACAACAGCAGCCAGCCAAATTGCGACACTTTCTCCAACTTTAGCTTTAACTGCCAGCAATTTTGTGGTTTTCTAAGCATCATTAAAGGGAGTAGGCAATCATCGGGATAACTGTTACAGGATTTCCAGCTTTTTTCAAATGCAGTTTTATATTTTCTTTAGAGATGGGCTGTCCTAAAACCTGCTCAGAGCGGCCAAAAGTCAGAAAATAGAAATAAAGGTGCGATTGGAGAACTTGAGCCGCGATCGCACACATAAGCCGCCATTGGAGAAAGATAAAGTTATGGCAGATAACTACAGAAGTCGCATTGTTACCCAAGGTACCCAACGCAGTCCTAATCGGGCCATGTTAAGAGCGGTAGGTTTTGGGGATGAGGACTTTAGCAAACCAATCATCGGCATCGCTAACGGATTTAGCACCATTACCCCCTGTAACATGGGAATTAATGATTTAGCAATGCGTGCCGAAGCAGGAACCAGATTAGCGGGGGGAATGCCGCAACTTTTCGGGACTATCACCATTAGTGACGGGATTTCCATGGGAACAGAAGGAATGAAATATTCTCTCGTTTCTAGGGAAGTAATCGCCGATTCCATTGAAACCGTCTGTAATGGTCAAAGTCTCGATGGAGTCCTCGCTATCGGGGGTTGTGACAAAAATATGCCGGGGGCAATGATTGCCATGGCCCGGATGAATATTCCCGCTATTTTCGTCTATGGTGGCACGATTAAACCGGGGCGCTACAAAGATTGCGATTTAACCGTGGTCAGTTCCTTTGAAGCCGTAGGACAGTACAGCGCCGGTAAAATCAGTGAAGAAGACCTCATCGGAATCGAACGCAACGCTTGCCCCGGGGCCGGTTCCTGTGGTGGAATGTTTACCGCTAATACCATGTCTTCCATTTTTGAAGCCATGGGGATGAGTTTACCCTATTCCTCAACCATGGCCGCCGAAGATGCGGAAAAAGCCGATAGTACCGAAGAATCGGCCAAGGTTTTGGTCGAGGCGGTTAGAAAACAGATTCTACCTAGCCAAATTTTGACCCGTAAAGCCTTTGAAAACGCCATTTCGGTAATTATGGCGGTGGGAGGTTCCACTAACGCTGTGCTGCACCTTTTAGCCATTTCCCGCACCATCGGGGTAGAATTATCGATCGATGATTTTGAAACCATCCGCCAGCGTGTACCAGTTATCTGCGATCTTAAACCCTCCGGGCGTTACGTTACCGTGGATCTGCATAAAGCTGGTGGTATTCCCCAAGTGATGAAAATTCTCCTGGTTAATGGTTTACTGCACGGGGATGCTCTCACCATTAGCGGTCAGACTATCGCCGAGATTTTAGCCGATATTCCCGACCAACCGCCCTCAGGCCAAGATGTTATCCGTCCTTTTAGCAATCCTGTCTATAAAGAGGGTCATTTAGCCATTTTAAAAGGAAATCTGGCCACGGAGGGGGCCGTGGCCAAAATCAGCGGCGTGAAAACTCCGGTCATCACCGGACCTGCGCGGGTGTTTGAGTCGGAAGAAACCTGTTTAGAGGCAATTTTAGCCGGAAAAATTCAAGCCGGGGATGTGGTGGTTGTCCGTTACGAAGGACCAGTAGGCGGACCGGGTATGCGGGAAATGTTAGCTCCCACTTCGGCAATTATTGGCGCCGGTTTAGGGGATTCCGTGGGATTAATTACCGATGGTCGTTTTTCCGGGGGAACCTATGGCATGGTGGTCGGTCACGTCGCTCCAGAAGCGGCGGTGGGTGGTACAATTGCCCTAGTAGAGGAAGGGGATCAAATCACTATTGATGCTCGTCAGCGTCTCTTGCAGTTAAATGTATCGGAGGAAGAATTAACCCGTCGTCGTAACCATTGGCAACCGCGTCCCCCACGCTATAAAACGGGAATTCTCGGCAAATTCGCCAAGTTAGTCTCCTCTAGCAGTCTCGGCGCTTTAACAGATCTGAATCTGTTCTAAAAGTATAACGGGGAATGGCGATCAATTGCGATCGCCGTTTCCGCCACTGCTCACTGAACACCCCCAGTGATAACTGGTAACTGATAACTGATAAGACTGACGGCTCTAATTAGGGTTTGCGGCAAAAAGTAGGGGCGAAGCATTCGGATAGAAAATCTACGGTTTCACCGATAGGTTATTGCCCGAATGCTTCGCCCCTACAGGACGCGGGCCGATGAAGACACAAGGTTTTGAAGCATGATTCTCTCAAAATCTGGCACCTGTTTCGCTCGTAAAGCCACAAAACCCTTACCTTGCCTACATTTCACATTTATTCAGCCAGCCCTAATTAATGCTCATTCTTAATTCTCCTGACTCCTGACTCCTGACTCCTGACTCCTGACTCCGTTAAAGATTAATAACTATGACCTATCTACTCACTGTCTATCGAGCGCTCGAATGCCGTCCAGATACCTATCGGGACTGGTATGACCAAGGCAATATTTTAAGAGAAAGAATGGACTATTTTGGAGCCTTAATCAGCTACGAAAAAGCCTTAGAATATTATCCAGATGATTATTGGGCATGGTACAAAAGGGGTATGATACTAGAAGACTTGGGAATGTATGAAGAAGCGGCTCAAAGTTACGCTAACGCCGCACAGGTGAAGGATGATAACTATTGGGCTTGGTATGATCAAGGTTGTGTTTATCTACAGGAATTAAAGGAGTACGAAAAAGCGATCGCTTGTTTTCAACGGGCCCTAAGTCATAGTCCGGGGGACTATTGGGCAGCCTACCGGCAAGGGGAGGCCTATCGATTGCTGAAAAATTACGAACGCGCTATCACTTTTTATGATTTGGCCCTAGGGGCGCGACCCCGGGATTATTGGGCCTGGTATCGTCGCGGCGACGCTTTCCGGGATTGGGGCAATCCCCAAGAGGCTTTATTTAATTATCGTACCGCCCTCGATATCCGACCGCAAGATTACTGGTCCTGGTATCAACAGGGTGTGATCCTACAGGAATTACAGCGTTTACCAGAAGCGATCGCCTGTTATGAAGAATCGTTAAAAATCGATCGAGATGATCGCTATGCGTGGTATAATGCCGCCTGCTGTTATGCCGCCCTCGGTCAACAAGAAAAAGCGATCGACTGTTTACGCGAAGCCATGGACATAGAACCGGATATATGTGGCGAATTAGTGCGTAATAACTTTGTTTTCGATGGTTTAAGGCAAAATGAAACCTTTAATGACCTCTTGAGTTGCTATTCCCCCGGCTAAAGTCTTTTTGCAGCACCTAGGGTTTGCTGAAAGGGTTTGTCCTGGGGTGTGTGGGATTTTAGGCATTTTCAGGGAAAAAGTGCCTAAATTTTCCCCCGGATTGCTCAAATGGCTGGCACTTTTTGACGACAAAAAAGCCTAAAGATATTAGCCAACAAGGTTTTTAGATTTATTCAGCCAGTTTGGATTAGCTACAATTGCAATTAGAGAAAAATTATTGAGAATCTTATGCGAGAACTAGACAGAGACAAAACCATCGAACAACTAAACGAAATCATGGAATTTGAACTAGCGGGAGTTGTCCGTTATACCCACTATTCCCTGATGGTGACAGGTCCCCATCGCATCCCCATCGTCCAATTTTTCCAGACCCAGGCCACGGAATCCCTCACCCACGCGCAACAAGTTGGGGAAATTCTCACCGGTTTAGAAGGTCATCCCAGCTTAAAAATTGCCCCCATCGAGGAAAGCTATGAACACAATATCAAAGCAATCTTGAGTGAGAGCCTCAATCATGAGAAAAAATCCCTTGATTTGTACAAAGCACTCCTAGAAACCGTCGAAGATGCCAGTATTTACCTGGAAGAATTCGCTCGCGGTATGATCGGACAAGAAGAATTACACAATCTGGAAATTCGCAAGATGCTGCGGGATTTTGCTTGAGCTAGGATCAAAGCTAGAGTTTATCGACTAGCTTATGAATCTTAGTTCCGCTTTACCGACTTTTATTATCACTCTCCGGGAAGGTTTCGAGGCCGCTTTAGTGGTGGGAATTGTCCTCGCTTGTTTACAAAAATCGGGTCGATCGCAACTTAACTCATGGGTGTATCGTGGTATTGGTGCGGGAGTAGTGGCTAGTGTTTTGGTCGGTATTTTGCTAGGGGGAATCCTTTTGCAAGTGGATGCCTCTCCTAGTCCATTTGTACCAATGATTAAGGAATTGCTGGCCGCCACTTTTGGACTGATTGCCGTCTTGATGTTGAGTTGGATGTTAATTTGGATGACTCAACAGGC
This sequence comes from Microcystis sp. M169S2, assembly GCF_020245865.1. Taxonomy (NCBI): domain Bacteria; kingdom Bacillati; phylum Cyanobacteriota; class Cyanophyceae; order Chroococcales; family Microcystaceae; genus Microcystis; species Microcystis sp. M169S2. Next base: position 37,834 of record NZ_JADBUB010000197.1, on the reverse strand, counting down.
CAAATCTTTGAAATCTGAGGTAGAAAGTGCGGTAAAAGCGGGTTTAAAATCGGAAAATGGGGCAGGAAAAGCGATTTTTCTGCTCGTTTTTATCGCTGTCTTGCGAGAGGGATTTGAAACTGTCCTCTTTATCCTGGCCCAATTCCAAAAAGATTGGCAGATACAAACGTTCGGTGCGATAGCGGGGTTAAGTGTGGCGACTTTGTTGGGAATTCTCCTATTTGCAGGGGGAGTAAAAATTAATATCCGTCTTTTTTTCCAAATTATGGGGACTTTCCTCCTCTTAATCGTTGCGGGATTACTCATCGGTGTTTTGAAACATATCGACGCAGGAATCAGTCTTTTAAGTGAAATTGACCCTTTTTATCGCAATTTCTGTCCTTCTCTCCCCTCCTCCTGTCTTCTCGGTTTTCAAGTTTGGGACGGTTCCCAAATTTTGAGCGATCGCACTTTCCCCGGACTCCTCCTTAAATCCCTGTTTGGTTATCGTCAAAACCTCTATATCAGTCAAATTGTTGCCTATATCCTCTTTTTAATGCTTATCGGTGGCCTCTATTTCCAAAGCTTACGACAACGTCCTCAAACAGTGACCAGTAAACAGTAAACAGTAATCAGTAATCAGTGATCAGTAAACAGCGAAAAGATGGCAAGAAACTTCTATTTAATACTGCTCACTTAAAAACTCACATCTGATAACTGTTAACTTACCCACTGATAACTTACCCACTGATAACTGATAACTGATAACTTACCCACTGATAACTGATAACTGATAACTGATAACTGATTATGACTACTTGGCAATGTGACGGTATCCCTAAAGATGGTAAAACTTATCCGCAAGCGATTGCGGGAGGTCATGAACCCTGCGAAAATACTACTCCTGATTGTCCTATCTGTGGCCTGCCTAGGGAAGCGATGGATCCCGTCACAACGACGGTTAAAACCACAGTTGTCGTCTCCCCGGGGGGTACAACTAGAGTCGGTCAAAAATCTAACTGGTTACTTCCCTTCGCTTTGATAATTACCGCTTTAACCGCAGGTTTAGGGGGTTGGAGTCTATTGCAAATGCTGATTCCCAAACCCGATACTCCCCAAGTTGTCGGGGAAGAAACCCCAGACAAGCAAACCGAGGCAACTTTTGTGAGTGATACGGCTAAAAATCCCGATTTATTTAGCCAAGGTGAGAAAATACTGCTTAATTCCACTCCTAACAAAGAAAAAGGCGCAGCGGCCTTTAAAAAAGAAGATTGGATAAATGCGATTGCAGCTTATCAACTAGCAGCCACTCCCCAAGCAAACGATCCGGAGGGCAAAATCTATTACAATAACGCCAAAGCTAGACAAAAAGGTAATCAAAATACTATAGCCGTCGTTGTCCCCATCGCTAACGACCCCAACAGCGCCAAGGAAATTCTCCGAGGTGTGGCAAAGTATCAAGAGGAGTTTAATAATTCTAATCCGGGTAATCCTTTGGAAATAGTCATCGCTAATGATGGCGGTGGGTTACAATCAAAAGCGATCGCTGATGATCTGATTCAATCCGGTCAAGTTTTGGCAGTTATGGGCCACGGAATCGACCCTTTTAGTCAAAAAGCGATTGAAAGTTACGAAAAAGAAGGATTAGCGATTCTTTCTCCCCTGACTACCAGTGTCAGTCAAACGGGAAATGCAACCCTGAAAACTATTCCCCTTAAAGATAAATCTCAGGAAGTTTTAGGCAGTTATCTGGAAGCAGTGGCCAAAACTTTGGCTAATTATGCTAGTCAGCAAGAGAATTCTCCCTCAGTGGTTCTTTTTTATAATTCCGATAGTCCCTATAGTCAAAAATTAAAGGATTCCTTTGCTAAAGCGATCAAAGAACCGGGAGGCAAGATAGTTAAGGAAATAGACACCACCAAAGCCAATTTTAACGCTAAAACCGCCATAGATCAGGCAAGACAAGCCGGTGCTAGGGTGGTATTTTTGGCCCTGAGTAAAGACGGCGATCGCATAGATCAAGCCGTGGCTATTGCCCAAGAATCGTCTGGAATGCTCTTATTAGGCGGAAATGAACTTTATACACCCGATATACTTATTCAAGGAGCGGATAGCATCGACGGATTAGTTCTAGCAGTACCTTGGAGTTTCCAAGCAACGGATCCTTTTGCCAAAGATGCGCTGAAAAGTTGGCGCGGTCGCGTCAGTTGGCGTACTGCTACCGCCTACGATAGTATGAAAGTATTAGGAGAAGCGATCGCTAAAAGTTCTGACCGTGCTACTGTAGTCGAAACTTTAAATCGAGGAATCACCTTGCAGGGAAACACCACGGATTTTAAGATTTTTAATCAAGTTCCCCTGGTGCGTGCTAATCGCGGCAATGAGGGGCCAAAGGGTTCTCAATATCAGTTCGATCCTATCTAAAATAGATAATGTGATGTCGAGGAGTAGAATCAAGTCTAATTTTATGAACAATATCTTACCCATCCTAGCTTTTTTAATGTCGGTGTCGGGAATTGCCGTATCTTTGGGACGGGAGGAAGTCCGATGTCATCTCGGTTTAGAATCGGCAGCCTGTCCCCGGGAAGAACAAAAAACCAGCGAAGACACCCCCGCAACTACCCCCGCAACTACCCCCGCAACTACCCCAGAATCTCCCCGGATAGAAGAAACTCCCCCGGAAACCACCCGTAATATCGAAGCTTCCCCCGAAGTTTCCCCGTCTCCTGAAAGCGAAACCCCAGTGGAATTCACTCCCCTCCCGGAAAAGAACCCCAGTCCAGAAGTACCCCCCGAAAATCCCCCCACCCCGGAAACCAAAGCGGTGGAAAAAACTCCAGATTCAGAAAAAAGTCCCGATGTCAATCCATCTAAAGATGGAGAAACTGAAAGTATTCCGTTAGAAGTTATTCCCCCCGCACAGTAAAATCGGACAAAATCAATTTCTGGTGGGGTAGGGTTGATTCATGAATCAACCCTACAGACCCCGGACAGTAAAATCGGACAAAATCAATTTCTGGTTGAGGATAGGAACTCATGCACTCATGCAAGAAGTAGTTATACAAATTCTCCAAAATCTGACTACAGATAGGGGAGAATATCATATTAGTAGAGTTAAAGGAAAAATATGGCAGGAGTTTATAAGATAGAAATATCTGAAAGTGAAGCAGAACTCAAGGAACTGCTTAGACAAGAAAAAACTGGTTCAGGAAAAGAAAGAATACAAGTATTGTACTTATTAAAGACAAAAAAGGCAAAAACGGTGACAGAAGCGGCGGAAATGCTAGGAAGAAATAGAGTCACTGTACAAGATTGGTTAGAAAAATATCGTCAAGGAGGACTGGAAAAATTATTGTCTAAAAAAGTCAGTACAGGAAGACCCAAAAAAGTTACTCAGTGGGCAGAAAAAGCCCTAGAAAAAAGATTAAAAGAAAAGAAAAATTTGATAGTCGGGTCGATATTTGTGAATGGTTAGAGGAAAAATTAGGGATAGAAGCCAAGTACAAAACTGTACACAAATTAGTATATTATCGGCTAAAAGCGTCTCCAAAAATAGCTAGACCAAAAAGCCTAGAACAATCAGAAGAAAGGTTAGAATATTTTAAGAAAAAACTGTTAGAAAATTTGGCGATGCTGAGTTGGGTAGCGATAACAATGATGAGTAATATAGGGAAAATTCTCTTTTTATGTGAAGATGAAACTCGTCTGGCACTGAAAATAATCAGTGGGAGAAAAATAACAGCAAAAGGAGTAAAACCTTACGGGAAAGTGCAGGGTCAATTTCAAGCAACGTATATCTATGGGGTGTTAGAACCGAAGATAGGAGAGCATTTCTTTTACGAATTCACTCATTTAAACAGTCAATGTTTTCAAATATTTTTAGAATTAGTTTCTGAATATTTTGCTGGCGGATTTGCTATTAATCGTGAAAAGAAAGAAGCGATCGAGTGCTAATTATGAGATGAGCGATGCAGGAAGAAAAAGCGATATTTAATATCAACAATACTTTTTATCGACCGGAGAGTAAAATCGTCCGAGATTTAGGAGTTTTAGCGGCGGCAATTGTCAAAAAAGAGCGGGGCAGTTTGCGCGTTTTAGAGGTAATGAGCGGCTCTGGTGTGCGAGCGCTCAGGTATTGGTTAGAAAGTGGTGCGGATTGGCTGTGGGTTAATGATGGGAATCCAGAAATTAAGCCAACTTTAGACGCTAACTTAGAGAGTTTATTACAACAGAAACAAGGCAAAATAACCTATAAATCTGCTCAAGAAGTTCTCCTAGAATGTTATCTTGAAAAAGACTATTATGATCTAGTTGATATTGATGCTTTTGGTTCTCCTGCATCTCTGTTTAGTGCTATTCCTTTAGCCACTAAAATCGGTGGTTTAATTTATCTAACTAATACCGATGGACGGACGCTAACGGGTCATAATCTAGAAAATAGTTTAGCTGATTATGGAGCATCTGCTCGCAATCATCCGGCTGCCCACGAACAGGGATTAAGATTAATTATCGCCGGTTTGCAATTAGAATCGGCCCGATTAGGTTTAGGAATTACGCCGGTCTTTTCCTTCTTTTTTGGTCAAAGTTATCGGGTGATGGTGCGGTTAACAGCTAATAGACAATTAAATAGTCATAACTACGGTTTTCTCGGTTATTGTCATAGCTGCGGGGAATATCAATCAGTGCCTTGGCCGAAGCTAGGCAAGATAGTTTGTTCTGGGGACGGGCAACCTTTAACCTTAACTGGACCCTTGTGGTTAGGCAGTTTACACGATCGCTTTTATCTAGAAAAAATGGCAGATTTAGCCGAACAATGGCAGTGGAAAAAGGTAGTCAAATTGTTAGAAATAATGAGGGAAGAAAACGATTTTCCTCCCTATTTTTATAGCTTTCGAGAAATTGGTAGAAGGGGCAAATTAGATCTACCTAAAAGGGAAGATTTAATTGCAGCTCTCGTGCAACAAGGTTATCGAGCCGCTGCCACCCATATTAACCCGCAAGCGCTGAAAACTAACGCTTCTTTAGCCCAATGTATCGCACTACTCAAGGACTAATTAGGGTCTGCTGAAAAAGTTTTTCGTGGGGGTAGGGTGTGGGGTGTGGGGTGTGGGGTGTGGGGTTTTACCGATTTTCAGGGGGTCAATTTTCCCCCCCGATCACCCCAAGGTCTGGCACTTTTTGATGGGAAAAAAGTCTAAAATTCTTATCCAACAAGGTTTTTAGATTTATTCAGCACACCCTAATTAGTTAATACCAATAACTAGAACTTTGTTGGGGTTCAGGGGCAAAAGCTAACCAGTAGGGGAATTGTAAAAGAGCGAAATTCAGCCGTTCTTCGGTATCATCGATGATAATGAGCGGTGAATACTTATCGTCGATTAAACGTTCCGCTTTTTGAATTAAAGCTTCGGGAGACTCAAAGAGAACGATGCCGCGGTCAGGTCCAAAATCGGCGCGGGAAATGCCGAGACAATCTTGGAGACCGCGCCGCCATTCGCCTAAACGTTCGGGACTATTAGCCAGAACGAGAGAACGGAAGCGATCGCCCTGTAATTCTGCCATAATCGAGATAATTGCCGAAGCGACCAGAATATTCTGGAGACGGCTGCCCATACCGCGAATCGTACCCCGGCCCCCCTGTTTAAAGAACCACTGTTGCACCCGTTCGGCGTGAATTGGTTCAAAAGTGCGCCGTAGTTGCCAAGGCGGACCGTAATAATCAGGACGACTGCGATAACGGTCTAAAAGAGTTTGGATGCGCTGATTTTGCTCAGAAAAGCCCTGTCTAGGGGTGGATTGTCCCACCGGTTCCGATTCATAACCCGAACGGTTAGAGCGACGGGGTTCTTGCCAATTATCCCGGCCCTGGTTACTGGTACGGGGGGGACGGGGACTTTCTTCGCGATCATCCCGGCCTTGACTGCCACGGGATGGACGGGGGTTTTCCTCTCGTTCAGTTCGCAGGGGAGGTTCCACAGGTCGGGGGGATTTTTCGGGGGTTTCAAAACGGGGTAATTCCAATTGTTCGGCAGCCGCGGCCAAATCCTGTAAACTGCCCACCAGATAGTCTTTAAATCCCTGAACCCGCACGGCTATGTCCTGGGAGACTCCGGCGAAATTACTCCGCATTTCCTGCCGAATCCGCTCACGACGGCGTTCTAACTGTTCGATCGCCACTTCTAAAGCCTGTTTGCGTTGTTCTAGGTCTTTTACCCCTTCCTTGAGCATTCTTTCGATTTGAGCTTTGATATCTCCTAGTTCCTCGGCGATCAAGCGTTCTCTTTCCGCTTTTAACGCCGAGATTTCTGCCGCTAGGCTCTGTTTTTGCCGTTCTAGAGCCTCGATTTCTGCTCGTAGGGGTTGCACTTGGGCTGTGGGAACTAATTCGCCTTCGGGGGCGGTTTCCGATGGCAGGGGATTCTCTACCGGGCGATCGTTCCAGAGATCATCAAAACTAAATTCTTCGACAGATTCATTGGGTAAGTCTGTCATTTTGTCAAGGGGTAAAACATTAAAATCTTCTGAAGTCATCGGCTTTAGAAATGCAGAGCGAACAGAGGGCTAAGGCAGGTAATTAAGTAAGTGGTTCTAATTAATAGACGATAGATATTGCCTTTGATCCCCCCTGCCCCCCTTAATAAGGGGGGTGCCGATAGGCGGGGGGATCTGACAATTTTTAACACCTACCCACTTAAGACGCTATTAGCTAGATTTTATTTTATCTCAATCTTAGTTCGCTTCTGAGTCGATCGCTGGCGATGCTGCTAAAGGATAGTATTTTTCGAGGCACAGTCTCAGGGTTGCGCTGTCAAAGATAATGGGCAAAAAATGAATGCTGTTAATTTCTTTGAAATAAAATAGGATCGGGACTTGGTTCCAGAAAATCCGCCAGTTTTGCCATTCTTGGTAGGGAAAGGAGCGAATTTGTTGCCCGGACAGATAGACATCTAAGGAGGTGGGGGTAAACTGGAGACGAATGCGGGTAGTCTGGAACATCAAGAATAGCCCTAACAGGGAGAAAATTATGCCGAGCCAGACCTGTAAAAAGAGCAATGGCAGCGATAAAATTACCAAAAACAGGGGAATTCGATAGTTAGGAGCCAGTTCGATCGTTCCTGTTACTTCTTGCGGGGAAATAGTTTTCATTGGTGTCCCTATCGGCAGTCAGCCAAAATATCTTCGCTTCTAGTTTATCGCATTGTTTTTCGAGAAGCGATCGAGATAATCGAGACTCGATCGGCGATGATCTGGTGGTGTCATGGCATCGTAGAAGGAGACTTTACCCCCATAGGCACGCCGGAGATTAAAATCGGTTAAGACCTTAGATCGTTGATCGGCGAGGATCAATTCTTTATTTAAGAGGATTAAATCAGCAAAATGGGTGATAGATTCGCCTAAATCATGGTTAACCACCATGACAATTTTATTTTCTTGGGCTAACTCACCAAAGATATTAAAAAGAATCCCCTCGGTTTTTTGATCTACCCCAACGAAAGGCTCATCAAAACAGAAAATCTCCGCTTCTTGGGCCAAAGATCTGGCTAAAAAGACTCTTTGCTGTTGTCCCCCCGACAGCTGACCGAGGGGACGATGGCGTAAATCAGCCATTTCCACCCGTTCTAGGGCATTTAAAGCCTGTTGACGACTAATATGGGAAAAAGGACGAAACCAACCCGTTTTCCTGACTCTCCCCATCATTACCACATCCCAAGCGGTGACGGGATAGGTCCAGTCGATTTGAGATCTTTGGGGAACATAAGCGACTTTATCCAGTTGTTGCTGTAGAGATTGCCCTTGATAGTTAACGCTTCCCTGTCGTACAGGAATTAATCCTAGCATGGCTTTGATCAGGGTACTTTTGCCCGCACCGTTGGGACCGATAATACCGGTTAATCGTCCGGGATAAATTTTCAGGGTGATATCCCGTAGGGCTTCCACGCCGCGATAATATACTCCTAGATGACTAACTGTAATTGTCCTTTGCATAGTTGTTACCCCGAGTCTCCAGTTCTAGCATAGCTAAAAATGAGACAAATATGAAGCAATCATGAAAAGATTATGAAAGATAAGCTGTTCGTAATTTAAATTGCTTGTTGAGACGAGGCAAGAGGCAAGAGGCAAAAGGCAACAGTAAAGCGATTGAGGTTCGGCTAATCTAAGAATAAGCGGTTTAAATGCGTCTTAGCTTGGCTAGGGCGAGATCAATCGCCACTCAGTAAAGCTTCCACGAATTCGTAACTGGAAAAAGGCCGCAGATCCTCGATTCCTTCCCCAGCGCCAACAAAGCGAATCGGTAGGTTAAGCTGACGCGCTACGGCAAGGGCAACACCCCCTTTAGCTGTACCATCGATTTTAGTCAGGATCACGCCGCTTAATTGGGCAGCTTCCGAGAAAACCTCGGCCTGTCGCAGCCCGTTTTGTCCTAAAGTGGCATCGAGAACTAGAAGCGATTCCACCACGGCACTCTCAGCTTTTTTGTCGATAATGCGGCGAATTTTGCTTAATTCTGCCATTAAGTTCTTTTTATTCTGCAATCTTCCCGCCGTATCCACTAAGAGTAATTCTACCTCCCTGGATTTAGCGGCTTCGATGCCATCGTACACCACGGCGGCCGGGTCGGTATTTTTGCCCGGGTTGGCAATTACTTCGACTTGCGATCGCTCTCCCCAAACTTTCACCTGTTCCACGGCAGCAGCGCGAAAGGTGTCGGCAGCGGCGATCATACAGCTATAGCCAGATTGTTTAGATAAATGGGCTAATTTGCCGATAGTCGTAGTTTTACCCACTCCGTTAACTCCTGTGAGCATCCAGATATTTAATTTGCCTTTTTCTGGCTCAAAACCGGGGTTGCTATAATTGGCTAAAGGTGCATCTAAAATCTCGCGGATAATTTCTTTGAGATATTCGATCGCTTTTTCGGGGGGCAAAGCTTCCTGTTTTAGCTTATTTTGGAGGGTAGTGATAATATAATCGGTGGCATCTACCCCCACATCGGCCTGAAGCAATAAAGCTTCGATTTCCTCCACCGCATCTTGATTGAGGGGACCCTGACCGACCACGGCCTTAAGCTGATTGACCAAGCTGCGGCGCGTTTTGCCTAAACCCTGACGCAATTTTTTTAACCAGGTGATTTCTTCTTCCGAAACGTCCTCTGCTTGTCGTCCCTGATTGGCTAAAACTTTGGCTGACCAGATAAAGTCCTCATCCGGTTCTGTGGGGGTTTCGATGGCGGTTTCTTTGAGAATTTCGAGGCGATCGGATTTTTTCAGCCATGCGGGGGTATTATCCTCGGTTTCTTCTTCTTTAACCGGTTCTTCCTCTTGCAGAGGTTCCGTTTCAGCAATGGATGTTTCAGGGGTTTCGCTGACGACGGCCTCGGCCGTGGCTTTTTTCTCTTGAATATTTTTAAAGGCTTTTTTGGCCCAATCTAAATACTCTTCCTGACTGGTTGTCTCGCTAGTCGTCGGGGTTGCCTCGCTGGGGGTTTCCTCTACGGGTGCGGGGGGTGCTTGTTCTTGTTCGGGTTGGACTTTCTGACGACGGAACCAGTTAAACATAGGAGAAACTAAACATAAAACTATTTATCTAGTTTATCTTAACTCTTGAAGTGAGCAATTTTGATACTTAGATTTTTAATTATGGATTTCTCCGCATTTTTTGCCAGAGATTAAGGTAAAAATATGATGCGAGTAACTCAATTGATAGCCTTGCTCAAGGATAACTTTGTCTCTTTTTAGAGAAATGCTGTATCCTAGAAAATAGAATAGGAAGGAGAGTCAAAAATGTTAAGCGCTACTGAAACCAAATATTATACTCCCGAAGAATATCTCGCTCTGGAGGAAACGTCCGAGGATAAAAATGAATATCGTCAAGGAGAAATTATCCCAATGGTAGGAGCCACCACTAATCATAATCAGATTTGTCTAAATTTTTGCCGTAATTTTCCCTTAAATATCAATAATCAAGATTATTATACCTACATGGAAACGGTGCGTTTATGGCTGTCAGATTATAGTATTTACACCTATCCCGATGTGATGGTGATTAAAGGTCAACCTCTCTATCAAGGGAATAGTCAATCTAACGTGATCAATCCTTTAATTATTGTCGAAGTTCTCTCCAATTCTACCCAAGCTTATGATCGAGGGGATAAGTTTAAATTCTATCGTTCTCTGCCAACTTTTCAAGAATATATTCTGATCGAACAATCTAGTTATAGTGTGGAACGTTACTCTAAACAAAAGGACGATCAATGGTTAATTGATTTCGTCACGGGGGAAAATGCGGTTTTACAATTGCTGTCGGTGGATTGGCAGATTTCTTTTCAAGATTTATATCAAAGAGTCAATTTCAACCTAGCAGAAACCTAAAATTAAGAGAAAGGTGAAAAAGACTCGCTGTTAAGAAAATCGTTATCTCAAAATAGCTCATCTTTTTTGGTATAATAGACGGACTACTATTGTTAAATCTATGGATGCTCTAGATTTTTCCGATCAACTACAATGGACCGCAGAAGCAAAAGCAAAACTAAAAAATATTCCCTATTTTGTTCGTTCCCAAGCGCGTCAAAGGATAGAAGAATTAGCTCGTCATGCCGGTTCCGATCGAGTTACCGTGGAAATGGTAGAACAGGCTAGAGTAGAATTCGGACAGTAGATTTTTAGCCGCCAATTTGGGACATAGTACGGGTATAAATGCCACTTGATGTGCCGGAATCACGCAGTTTAAAGTTTATTTCTGCCTTCAGTTCTATTAATTCCCGCACTCTTTCCCTGATTTCTACCGGCGAAATTCCCTGACGGAGGGCAGTTTTTAGGTCAATTTGTCCGGTTTCGTTGAGGAGACAGGGACGCAACCAACCATCGGCCGAGAGACGTAGGCGGTTGCAGCGATCGCAAAAACATTCCGACATCTGACTAATAAAGCCAATTGTACCCTTAGCCCCTGGAATTTGAAAAACATCGGCTGGACCATTTCCCCGCACTTGACCCTCATTTAAGCCCCATTTTGCCCGAATTCGCCCCCTTAATTCCTCGCTCGCAATCCAAGCTTTTTCTTGAAATAAATCACCGTTACCGATGGGCATAAACTCGATAAAACGGACGTGCCAACGCTTCTCAATGGTCAAAGCCGCTAAATCCTCCACTTCTGCCTCATTTATCCCCGGAATCACCACCACATTCAATTTTAAGGGGTCAAAACCCACCCTCTGGGCCGCTTGAATACCTGCCCAAGTTTTTTGCCAACGACTCCGGCCGCGATTACCGATAATTTTATCGAAAGTGTCGGGGTCGAGGGAGTCTAAACTGATATTAATCCGTCTTAGTCCGGCCTCATACAACATTTCGGCTAAATTGTCAAGTAAATAGCCATTAGTGGTCAAGGCTAAATCGCTAGTGGCAGATAAAGAGGCGATATCGCGTACAATCTCCACTACTTCGGGATGTAAGAGAGGTTCCCCACCAGTAAGGCGAAATTTGCGGAAACCGAGGGGAATAAAGACATTTTTGACTAAAGTAAGAATTTCCTCCCGGGTGAGTAAGTCTTGCGGTCGAACATAGGCCAATTCTGCATCTTCAGGCAGACAATACTGACAGCGAAAGTTACAGCGATCGATTAAACTAATCCTGAGATAGTCGATTTGGTTCATGTTCACGGGGAAATACTGTTATAAAACTTCATGAATTTATCATAACAATTCCGACTCGATCGATATCTAGACATCGGGCGAAGTTTCCAGAAAACCACGGTTAAATCTAGATTTTAGTCTATGATGACAATAGATTTGGTCAATGGCAAGAGCAAATAAAGATTGGTAAGTTTGATAATTTTTCTTGATTGTACTTAACCAAAAAGGTCAGCTAACACCGGCAAGAAATATTAAACAATCCTCTAGATATGGACAAACAGAATACTATCTAAATTGAGCGAGCCAGTAATGCTATGATCAAAAATTAATTATCTTGAGATGGTAATTTGTGTGATGTTACCTTTTTTACTACCCATTGCCCAAACTCCCCCCAGTGTAGAAATAATTCGACCAGCGCAGGTGCGTCCTTTACCGAATCAACTAGATCAAGTTCCCGTTTTTAATAGCAATAGTCCCGAATTATTGCTAGGAGAAGGGATTTTGCTTTCGACTTTTCCCCCCCAAGAGAAAAGTTTCCCCTCGGCCCATTTAAATTATGCTTTTCAGGGACGCTTTGATATTTTTGCCCACCATGTAGCTAGGGGGAGTTTTCCCGATAATTTACGCACCCTTTATTTGGGGATATTACTCCACAATCCCAGTCTTAATCCCGTGACCGTTAAAATTCTGCAAGGAGCTAGTTATTTGAGTCAACCCGATGCAGCTTTTATCGATTTACCCGCACAAGTGGAAAATAATCAGGGGACAGTTTTTGCCGGGCCGGGAAGTCGGGTAATGGGGGATATTTTAATGGGGCAGCGTCAGGATATTTTTCCCGATAGGATTATTATTCCGGCGGGGGAGAGTTTTATGGTCTTAAATGCGGCGATTCCCGTGCGCGATTTGACTCCCCCTTTAAACGGTAGGTCCACTTATCTCCGTCTGGAAAGTGACGGTCTTCTCTACGCTGCTAGTTTAGCTCTTTATGCACCCCTAGATGAAAATGGACAGGAAAGACCACCAAATCTTACAGAGTGGCAAAATTTGCTAGAAAAAGGCGATTTATCGACTCCGCGCGATCGAGCGCCCACTCCTCCCCATAGTCAAGGACAGATAATTTATGGACGGGTAGCGGGGGTGTCCCAAGGTTCAGCTTGGCCAGCCCGATTGGTCGATCGAGCTTCTTTATGGTTAAATATTCCTGATTCTGGTCAATCTATAGCCTATGGGATTAGCACTCTACCCGGGGGCAAACTGGGAACGGAACAAAATCAAAGTGCTAGTATGTTAGTTCGCTATCCCGATACGGCCTATCAAGCTCATGGTAATTACGGTGTGGAATATCGGTTAAGTTTACCTCTATTTAATCGAAGTGATGAGGCGAAAACAGTGACTATTGCGCTAGAAACACCGATTAAAGAGGATATTATTGGGCAGGGTTTGCGTTTTCTCGATCCGGCTGCCCCACAAGTGTTTTTTCGAGGAACGGTAGCCGTCAATTATAGCGATGACCAGGGACAGGCACAAAGCAGATTTTTCCATCTCGTCCAAAGACGCGGACAAGAGGGGCAATCTTTAGTGACTCTGACTATTCCTCCGGGGGATTGGCGTGTAGTACAGGTAAATTTTTTATATCCACCAGATGCGACCCCTCCGCAGGTTTTAACGATTAAGACCGAGTAGAACAAATTTAAAATTGGCCGTTAATGATCGCAATATTCCATTGACCGTCTTGGTTGGTTTCAAAGGCAATTTGGCGACCATCACCGCTAATGGTGGGATTGCGGACGCTTCCCCGCAGGTTAGCGGTTAACAGGGTTGCACGGGCTCTGGAACGATCATAAACCATGACATCACTTTTACCGCGTTCGCTGGAGATATAGGCAATTAAACGACCGTCAGCATTCAGAGATGGCTGATCTTGGCTAGAATCGCTACGATTTAGGTTAGGGAGATTAACTAAGCGCTTTTCTTGCAGATCGAATAAATATATACTACGACGACCGGAGCGATCGGAAGCGAAGGCTAAATAGCGACCATCAGCACTATAACTGGGGAATTGATCGGGGGCAAAACTATTTAAACCACCAGCGGGAACTTGAGGAGTGATCAAAAGAGGGGAATTACAGCCACTTATCCCCGATAACAGCCCAAAAGAGGCCAAAAATCGTCCCAGCCAGACAAAAAAAATTTTTTCTTTCATCTTGACTTTTGACCCCAAATGTGCTAGTAACTTTCTTCCTTGCCGACGGTTTTGAGGGTCAGTAGTTGATTGCCTTGACTGAGACTATCGGCGATCGCTTCTCGAATCGGCAGGTCAATACTGGTTTCAGCGAGGATTTCTTGGGCTTTTTGCCGCAAATCTGCCCCGGTATCGGCATCTACTTGGTCTAGATCGAGTAATTCCTGCGATAGCTGTTCGATCGAATTCGGGTTAGTCATAGCTCAGGCTCCCAACAAGCTTAATTACACTTTTATTGTATTGTAAAGAATAAGGCTTCTGTTTGTTTTTGATTTTTCTCAGCGATTAAGGGATTTTGACAAGCAATTAACTTTTCTGATGGATAATCTTCACTCTCAAATTCCACTAAGTTCACTCGATCGAATAATACTAATTGAATCACTATACACGGCCGCCATTTTAGCCTAAACTTCCCCCATTTGTCTATTTAAGGAATATTACAATAAACACGGGGTATATAAAGAAAAGTTAATGGGTTTATCCATTGATGGATAAGGGTTTTCGGCTATTGTAGTAGATATGTATGGGGGGGGAAGTTCAGCAATACTACCCAATCAGCACCCTCAAGTCTGGCGGTTTAGTGGAAGAGCAGTTTATTGTCCGCATGGCAAGAGGAAAGGCTAGAATTAGAGAAGATTTTAGACTTTAATAGCAATTACATTTTCTAAGTAGTACGGCTATGAGCATCAGCGATCCCACTAGCCAAAAAGCCTCGTTAACTCAGCTAAATCGCGCTCTCCGGCACTTTACCGACCGACACGAGTTAACCTTGCGATTTGCAGAATATCTCAACGATGACGAGCTTGACCCCCATAAAATCCTATTCTTCTATGGGGATGGTGGCAATGGCAAGTCGCTGCTGCTGAAATTCTTATTGGAAAATTGTTGCAAGCGCTTTCCTTTAGAAACTTGGACAGAACTTAAAACCAAAACCCATCCTGAAATTGTTGAGTTTATTAAGACAATTACTGACTGGGAAAGTGACTTTCAATTTGTGCCAGCCACACTGTTGGATTTTGAATCCCCAGCCAGGTCATCGCGACCAGAACAACCTCAAGAAAATTTCGACGGGCTACTGATTTTGCATAATCAGTTAATAACCAATGCTGCTCGCTTGGGATATAAACTCTCTTTTCCGCTCTATCAGTTTGCTTGCATCTTGTATTTACAACAGAAGGGAAAACTGACAAATGAATCCGTGAATAGATTATTTCCTTCACCGGAACTTTTTGCCTCTAAATTGGCAGTCTTCCTGATTAAAGAATTACCAAATGTACTTGCCGCCCATATTTTACCCGGTTTCCTGGCGAGTTTGACATCTAGCAGTTGGAATATAATCACCCAAGACTTAGGCAAGGATTTGTCCCTTTATCTACAAGGTCGAGGACTCCAGAAAAAAGATTTTCAACGGATCACCGAGTTAGATCCCGATACGGAATTGATTGTTGCTTTGCCTAACTTTTTTGCGGAAGATCTCAAGGTCGCCATGCAAAGAGAAGGCGCTCCTGAAAAACTGGTGCTGTTTTTCGACACCCACGAAGCCTTTTGGGGAGAAGGGCGCAATCAAGGAAGTGCCAGATTTTTCAAGCAGGATGAATGGCTGCGGTGTCTGTTGTCGCAGTTGTTGGAGTTGCCCCAAATTGTCATCGTCATGGCAGGACGGGAAATTCCCCAGTGGCATCGAGCCAACTATTGTTCAATTACAGCGGACAAGTTGGAGTGCAAGCAACTGTTGAACTTTAAAGTAACCGATGCCCTCGACTACCTACAAAGAGTCGGAATTGAGGATACCCAAGTGCAGCAGAGCTTGATTGCCTATAGTAGTTTTGATGGCGATTCCGTTCATCCGCTCTTGCTGGGGCTATGTGCAGATTTAGTCAGGATGGCGCCAGAAAAAAAAGAAGCCTTTACCGCTGCCGACTTTCAATCCTTTGCCGAGATAGGAGAGGGATTTAATCAGAAATTAGGGATTTTGGGAGAAAGGCTCCTAAAATACACAGACAGGGTGTTGGAAGATGCCGTTTCTGTCTTGAGTGCCTGTCGAGCCTTTAATGAAGACCTTTACTTTCATCTGGGCGAATCCTTGAAATGCAATCCCTCCCATGCTGTCTTTGACTCGCTCCTCAGTTTTTCCTTCGTCTGGCAGGCAGAACAACAAGGTGAGGGGTGGTATCGTCTTCACCCCCTGATCCGTCGTTTAAACCACGAGCAGAAGCGGGAGCGAACCCAGGCTGCCCATCAAGTCTTGGAGCGGTACTATCGAGAAAGGGGCAATCTGGCTGAAGCTCTCTATCATGCTTACTGGCAAGAACCTCTGAGAGCGAAAGAGGAGTGGATCGAAGTTTTTGGAAAAGCCAACCAACAGGAGGACAATGAACTATGTCAGGCACTAGCGGAAATCAAGAAAGAAATTCCTTTCTAGACGGCCAAATTGCCCAATTAATGGGGGATTATCTAACTCGCTTGCAGCGATATGAGGAAGCTAGGGAGGAATACCAAGAAGCTAGTGAGGGGTATGAAAATATCTCTCCCGCTTCCCCGGACTTTGAGACAGCCCAAAATAACCAAAAAGTAGTTCTGGGAAAACTTAATCGATTACCAGAGCGGCAGAAATCCAGTCAAGACTACCGTTTAGAAAAGCTCTTTGCTGTTGAAAAGGAACAATCTCGTTCAGTTTCCTTAAAAAGCCGAGTCAATTTGAGCCAATGGTTGCAAAATGTTTTTGAGGAAAGCTGGCAGACGATTGAACAGCTTTTTGCACCTGGAGAACCCTGTTTTGCCTATGCTTATGCCTTACGCGAGCGCGGGGCTGATTTTATGGATTCCAAGACGGTTAGCGATTTAATTGAGACGATTTATACCAGTCAGGAGGAGCATCGCCGCAGACAAGCAGCACTGCGCTTGGGAGAGATGGGAACTGCATCTTCTGAGGTATTGGCGGCTCTGACTCACTTGCTGGAGGTAACTCAGGATGAAGAAACCCGTTGGAGTGCGGCAGAGAGTTTATGGCGGCTGGCTCCGCATAACTTGGCAGGTGGGTTGAGGAGAGTTAAAGATTTAGGAATGCTGATCGGGGAACACTCAGTGACTCTAATGGTGGCTGTCTTGCCTAAAACTGACCAAATGATGGCGGTTCTCCTCAGGGTCTATCCGATGCGAAACCAGAAATATTTGCCTGCCCACTTACAATTAGTGGTGCTGGATGAGGCTGGGAAAACCTTTTTGGAAACTGAGGCAAGAGAACTGGACAATTATATCCAACTCAAGTTTAGTGGTTCACCGGGAGAACAGTTCAGTGTCAGGGTGGGACTGGGAGAGGCAAATATTACCGAAGATTTTACCCTCTAGCAGAACTTTCCCCCTGAGAAATTGCTAGGAACTAAAGTACAAGTAAACGGAGAAAGTTTAATCATGAAAACCGCACTAACCGAATACAAGCATATTCAATACTTACCCTTTTAAATAGGCGATCTATTAATATTTTTTTTTAACAACGACAGGTGGTAGCAATGGTTAAGTTAGTGACTGTTAAATTGGGAGAAGGCAACTGGGAACAGGGATTTCCCGTTATCCTGCAAATTGCTGAGGAAGGCTCCCCTCCTTCGATCGAAGTTACAGGTAGATTACCAAGCGCTCCGGAAATTCCCCAAAACTATGACCAATGGCAGTCTAGCTATAGACATTTGCCTGTTGTTGTCAGGCTAACAGCACCTGCTACCCAAATTACCAATGTTTCCACTACTGCCGACTGTCGCCAGACCCTTCAAACTTTGCAAGATAGCCTCAAAAGCTGGCTGAACTCCGAGTCGTTTCGTCCAGTGAGAGAGCGTCTATTGGAAAATTTGAACCGTTCCGAACCCATTCGCTTCATCATTCAAGCTGGGGATGGCTATTTGCGGCGGCTACCTTGGAATTTGATTGAGTTCTTTGACCATTATCCCAAGTTAGAGGTAGCGATCGCCGCTCCTGTCTTTGAAAAAATTGTTAGCCCACCTTCCCCCACCAAAAGGCTGAGAATCTTGGCAATTTTAGGCAATAGCGAGGGCATTGACGTGACGGCAGATAGACGCTTCTTGGAGAATTTGCCAGGGGCTGAGACGGTTTTTTTGGTAGAACCGCCTCGACAAAAGATTAGCGAACAACTTTGGGAACAACACTGGGACATCCTTTTTTTTGCCGGACACAGCCATACGGAAGGGGAAGTGGGGCGCATTTATATTAATCAAAGGGAAAGTTTGACTATCGGTGAGCTAAAACATGGTTTGAGGACAGCGATCGAAGGGGGGTTACAGTTAGCCATTTTTAACTCTTGTGATGGGTTAGGGTTGGCCAAGGAATTGGAGAATTTGCAAATTCCTCAAGCGATCGTCATGCGAGAACCTGTACCCGATAAGGTGGCACAGGAGTTTTTAAAGCATTTTCTCAAGGCATTTTCTAGGGGTAAATCTTTGTATTTGTCGGTGCGGACGGCGAGAGAACGTCTAGCTGAAGAAGGATTAGATACGGAACTGCCGGGGGTGATGGGGCTGCCCGTTATTTGTCAAAATCCTGCTGCCGTTCCTATAATTTGGCAAACTCAGAAGAGGCTGCCTATCCGTTTTTGGATAGCACTTCCCTTTGTTTTTGCCGCTTCGATGGCACTGGTGTTTATTATACCTAGCATTATCTCAATGTCAAATCACAATGAAAATTCACCTCCAAATCGACCGCCAGAAATTGAAACCTATCAATTCCACAAGTACGGAATTTCAATAAAATATCCCCGTAACTGGCAATTACAAGAGGGAAAAAACGACCTAGAAGGATCAGGAATTTTTGTCAAATTTTCACCAGATAAAAACGATTTATCCTCTTTTCCTCCTCGCCTTACTATTAGCCTAGACGAATATTTGATTAGTCCACCTATGTTAGACGATTATGTGAATGACACTATCTCTAAAATAATAAATCAACAAAACTCCAGCATTATTCTTAGGTCTGAGCAGACGACCTTAGCGAATAATCAAGCTCATCTCATTGAGTATACTTGGCAAGATGATCTAGGTTTTCAGTTGAAATCTTTACAGTTCTTAATGATAAAAGGAGAAAAAATTTACAGAATCACCTACACGGCGGAAAATAAAGAATTTCCTGAGTTTTTGCCGCTTGTAACAAAGGTTATGATTAATTCATTCCAAGTTGAACTGAATCCAAATCTCTAGCAAAATATGAGGAGAAAAATCAATTTTGATAACAGGTCTACAGATTGAGAGAGAAATTTATACTCTTCCACCTAGAAGCTCATTAATTCTGTCAATCGCATCTTGGTAATCTTCTTTTCTATTTTGTTGTTTATAAAGTTCTGCTGCTTTTTTAAAATCTTCTAAGGCTTTTGGTTTTTCTCCGAGATCTCTATATGAAAGCCCGCGGTTGTAGTAAGCATTCGCCCAATCGGGAACCAGACGAATAACCTGAGTATAATCATTAATTGCTCCCCGATTATCTCCCAACTCACGATGAATCAAACCTCGCTCAAAGTACGCAATGCGATATTGAGGATCGTTGAGAATTGCTTGATTATAATCCTTGAGTGCTTCCTGATAAGCTTTAAACCGATTAGAATGAATCCAACCCCGAAGAAAATAGGCACGAGCATCTTTGGGGTTGAGGCTAATAGCTTGGTTCAGATCTTTAATAGCTTCTTGGTGTTCCCCTAATTCATCTCTAGCATCTGCCCGTTCTCTGTAGGCAGCTGCATATTTTGGGTTGCGCTTAATTGCTTCATTGTAATCGGATATTGACCCTTTATAATCTTTTAAGTAATAGCGGGCGTTTCCTCTGCCGAAATAGATACTCGCAGATCTAGGGACAGCAATATTCTCCTTAGTTAGAGTAACATCAAAATCTCCTCTATCTTTGCGTCTAAGCTTCAAGGTGACTTGAGTAACCGACTCACTGCTCATTTGATTAACAGTTAGTTCAACTAAATCTTCCGCACTTTTGTTCAGTGTTGATTTACCATTAATAGCTATAATTAAATCATCTAGAATCAAGCCTTGTTTGAAAGCAGGAGAGTTTTCAAAAATCTTGGTAATAATTAGCCCTTGACCAGATTCATGTCTCCGATATTGAAAACCCAAGCCAGAGTATTCTAAGAAGTTAAGGGCTTGAGTATAATCAGAGATCGCTCCTTGGTAGTCTTTTAAAGAATAGCGGGCATCGCCACGATTTTCGTAAGCCAGAAAAACATCAGGGTCGAGGCGAATTGCCTCAGTGTAATCCAAGATTGCTTTCTGATATTCCCCGAGTTCTGCATAGACAGTTCCTCGGTTGTTATAAGCTCCGCTGTATTCTGGATCGAGACGGATCGCATGGCTATAATCTTCGAGCGCACCTTGGTTATCTTCACTATAATCACGAGCTAAACCACGCCAAAAATAAGCTCTGGAGTTGTTCGGGTTCAGCTTGATAACTTCAGTCATATCCGCAATGGCTGCTTGATATTTGTTTTGCTCGATATATGCGATGCCTCTTTGTAAATAAGCATCAACATTGTTAGGTGAAATTTGCAAAACGCGATTGTAAGCTGCAATCGCTTCTTCATAGTTACCGCTATTGGCCTTAGATATTCCTAGAGTTAGTAAGTCTTCTGCAGTAGGCTGAAGAGCTACCGCAGGTGGCGATAGTACTGGATTATTCCGAGCCGCCAAAAAAGTTTTGATAGGAATTGCCAACCTCAAAGCTCTATCATCTGGTGACTCACGTAGCCCATTAATACCAATTAGAAAACCCTTTTCATCTAACAACGGACCCCCTGACATCCCAACAAAGATAGTATTATTAACAACTAAAGCATAACCTCCACCTTCTGGCGTAGAGCGTCGTTCTATAAAAGAGCCAACATTAAAACTGTATTCACGTTTTTCGGTTTTTGGTTGTTTAGCCGTCCAACCCGAAGCGTAAACTATTGCAGAACCTATGATTTTGTCAGAATCGCCTAACTTAGCAATTCTATAATTTTTATTACTCTCAAACTCCACTACTGCTAAGTCTAGCCCTGGTATTTCTTTTCTATTATAAATAGGATAACGATTTCCATCTGAGGTTTGAATTTCATATTGTCCTGCTTGAAATTCATTACTTTTGTCGTTATAGAAAACATGACGACAAGTTAAGACAAAATATTTGTTACCTTGTCGGTCAAAAATCACCCCAGAGCCAGTTCCTGCACCGTCAATTTTTACCGTAATTTCTTCAGCAATAACTTGAATCTCTTGAAGTGTCAACGCTATAGCAAGCTGAGGTTGCACTAGACAAACCACTGCCCCAATTAGTGCGACTGGAATTTGATAGGAAAATTTCATCATTATCATATTTCTTTTGAAGAATTACTACTGCTTGTGGGTTCTGAGTGCTGGAAGTCCTAACTGTTTGAAGGTTTCAATGGGGATTCCCCAACTATATTGGCTCATTTTCTTATGTTGATCTGGTGTTGCTTCAGAATTATCTGTAAATTCATAGGGAATATCCCAGAGAGGTTCTGCGTGCATTCCATTAATAGCAATAACTTCACCCCGATGATTGAATAGTGGCCCCCCGCTCATTCCTTTTTCAATTACATTAGTATAGCCAATTTGATAGCCACCTTTTAAGGGCTTACTTAGTATCTGCGTGACTTTCCCGCTGGTAAAAACAAAGCCAGTATTATAGTCTGTAATGGACGGTGAGATTGGCCTTGTAGATGATTCTACTGACAAGGGAAACCCTGCAGCAAACACCTCTTCTCCCACTATCGCAGGATCACCAAAAGACGCTACTTTATATACAACCTTAAAGCTACGAAACTGCAACAAAGCCAAATCATTACCCTTAAATGATACAGACTGGAATAAATTAGCTAAATAAACATGGCCATCTGAAGTCTGAATATGATATGGGGGAGTACCAGATCTCAGGACATGGGCATTAGTCAGAACTGTATAAACTGTTCCCTGCCGGTTTACTAGGAATCCCGACCCTATGACTTCTCTTGAGAGAATTCTGACTGTGATAGACTGAGCCTGTTTTGGCAATTGCTCCGATATTAAAGATAGCCCAGCCGCTTGCCAAGATAAACCCAAAAGAGAAATCTTTGAGTCTCTACTTGGAATAGACACCCCACCATTGAGCAACCCAAAAGGAATGAAGATCGATGAACTCCCCATACAAGCAACTACTATTACTGTCCACCACCGCATATTAGTTTGTTTTGTAATTCACTCACTGATCCCAAATGTCTGAATTTTGATCAAATGGCGAGAAAAAATTTGAAGGATCCACCCCTCCCAACAAACTGTTTACATCTAGGTAGAATTCGCCATTGACTTTGGAAATTTCGCTATCCCCACTTAGAAGGACGGGTTTACCTGAAGCAAGTCTGGCATTATCTTTGATCTGTTCTAAAATAATCTCAGGATTTGTCCCGCGTTTGAAAGTCACTAGCACTCCGTCTTTAAGACAAGGGCCGCCTTTAAAAGTGGCAACGCACAAGATAGGTTCCCCTCTGAGTATTGCCGCTTTAATAAACTTCAATGTACCATTGGAGTAAAATCTTTGGAATCTTTGAGATACAATTACACAACGCTGTTGAGGAGTATGAGGTGGAGGAAAAGAATCGTCTTGCCAACGAATTAGCTCAACATTACCCGCAAGTTCAGTGACAACAAAGGTTGCAGGTCCTCCTTCTCTGCTCATACTGCAAAAAAACTTCTGAGTTTGAGCAGAACTGGGCTGCCCACCAATAGCCAAAGCCCCAACAGCCAGCGTACTAGCCGCCATTAGTGAAGCGAACAAGTTAAGTTTCATAGAAACCTCCTTCTTAGTCTGTCCACAACTGGATTCTAGCTCAAAGTCTTTGCTGCGGGTGTTAGCTCAAGGACTTTTTTTGATAATTCTTTACATTTTTCCTGATTGACTTGATTGGGATTTTTTGGCTTTAACTAACGGATCGGCTCTCCCCGGTTTGGTGGGTAAAATGTATTCTAAGATACAGTCTTGCGGGCGAGGGAGTGGAACGAACCACAGAGACACAGAGGACACAAAGATCGATCGCTACTATATAAGTTAAACTTATCACACAAAGTCGAGAAGAGCCACGGATCTTCTCGTTTCTGTGTGGAAGGAAGAGGAATAGGGATAATTTTCCAGAACTATAGTCTTCAAAGCCTTGCCTAGCAAGACTACTAGGAATGATCAGCACTGATTATCATACAAAGTCGAGAAGAGCCGCAAAAACTCGCATTGTGACCGTTTGAAGTATAGCAAATCCGTTTTTGATCGATAGTACGATTAACTCCCAATCCAACTTTCAAAACCCAGTTATCAATTGTTTCCCCCCTCTCCCCATCTCCTCTCTCCCCACTCCCTCAAAAAAAATTTTCCCAGAGATGCTTGACATAACCCTAATGATGAAGCTACAATCAGAATTGTCGCAAAAATGGGATTGTAGTTCAATTGGTTAGAGCACCGCCCTGTCACGGCGGAAGTTGCGGGTTCGAGCCCCGTCAATCCCGTAAAAATCTGGATTAGAGTCGCTCAAGGCTGGTTATCCTGTGGGCAGTAGGATCGATGAAGACGTTCCCACTGCCTAGATTTGTTCTAATTTACCGATAAACCGGCATTAGCTTGAATATAATCGGGTAATTCAATCTTTACCGGTTGTACCCACCAGATTTCCTCGCAGTATTCCCGAATCGATCGATCGCTAGAGAATTTACCCATGCGGGCTACATTAAGAATCGCTAAACGACTCCAATGTTCTTGATCTTGATAGGCACGACCGACTCCTTCCTGACAATCGATATAGGATTGATAATCGGCCAGTAACATATAGGGATCATTGTAGATAAGATTATCCACAAGCGGGCGGAATAAACTACTATCACCCCGGCTAAAAAATCCCGAACCAATGAGGTCTAATACTGCCCGCAATTCTTCGTTATGGTAATAGTATTCTTGGGGATTATAACCAGCGGCTTTTTTAGCATAAACCTCCTCGGTTGTCAATCCAAAAAGAAAGAAATTTTTCGCCCCCACCTCTTCACGAATTTCGATATTTGCCCCATCGAGAGTGCCGATAGTTAAGGCCCCATTCATAGAGAATTTCATATTACCAGTTCCCGAAGCTTCTTTCCCAGCCGTGGAAATTTGTTCGGACAAGTCGGCAGCTGGATAAACCCGTTGACCGAAGGTGACATTATAATCGGGGAGGAAAACCACTTTTAAACGTCCTCCAATTGTCGGATCATTATCGATCACTTCTGCCACAGAATTAATCAATTTGATGATTAATTTCGCCATAAAATAACCCGGGGCTGCCTTCCCACCAAAAATAAAGGTACGGGGGGTAATATCGAGATTGGGATTATTTTTGAGGCGATGATAGAGAGTGACGATATGTAAAACGTTGAGATGTTGCCGTTTATATTCGTGAATGCGTTTTACCTGCACATCAAAGAGGGTACTAGGATCAACTTTAATGCCGACTTTTTTAGCGATATAATTGGCTAAATCTGCCTTAATATCGTATTTAATTCGTCGCCAATAGTCCCGAAATCCCCCATCATCCACATAGTTTTCTAAACCGCGTAAATCCTCCAGATGCTTAATCCAATTTTCGCCGATTTTTTCTGTAATCGCAAAAGTCAAGCGGGGATTACTAGAAACTATCCAGCGCCGGGGAGTAACTCCATTGGTTTTGTTGCTAAACTTTTCGGGAAAGAGTTCATAGAAATCGCGCAGAACATCTCTTTTTAGTAATTCTGTATGGAGGGCTGCCACCCCATTAATTGCCTGGGAACCCACACAGGCGAGGTGAGCCATACGGACGTATTTTTCGCCGCTTTCATCGATTATAGATAAACGGGACATTTTGCCGTCATCCTGGGGATAAATAATGCGAATTTTATCCAAGAAACGATAGTTAATTTCGTAGATAATTTCCATTAATCGGGGGAAAAGACGACCAAAAATACTCAAAGGCCATTTTTCTAAAGCTTCTGGCAAAAGAGTATGATTGGTATAGGCGAAGGTATTTTGAGTAATAAACCAAGCTTTATCCCAATCGAAATGATGCACATCAATTAACAAGCGCATTAACTCAGCTACCCCGACAGAAGGGTGAGTATCATTCAATTGTACCGACCATTTTTGATGAAAATTATCGAGACTGGGGTTCTCATGTAAGTGAATACGAATCATATCCTGTAGGGAACAGGAAACAAAGAAATACTGCTGTTCTAAACGTAGTTCTTTGCCTTGAATTGGTTCATCATTAGGATAGAGAACTTTACTGATATTTTCCGAGTGAACTTTATTATCCACCGCACCATAATAATCACCGCGATTAAAGCGACCAAAATCAAAAGATTCACAAGCTTCTGATTTCCAGAGACGCATGGTATTAGCGGTGTTAACTCGATAGCCGAGAATTGGGGTATCGTAGGGAATTCCTTTGACTACATAATCGGGAATCCAATGACTGCGATAATTACCATTTTCGTCGGTATAGGATTCGGTATAACCGCCAAATTTTACCTCTACCGATGATTCCGGTCGGGCAATTTCCCAGGGATTTCCATACTGTAACCACTTATCGGTTATTTCTACCTGCCAACCGTCGTGAATTTCTTGATCAAAGATACCAAATTCGTAGCGAATACCGTAACCAATAGCCGGAATTTCTAGGGTAGAAAGGGAATCGAGATAACAGGCAGCTAAACGACCTAAACCACCATTTCCTAACCCTGGTTCTTCTTCCTGGGCAATTAATTCTTCTAGTTTTAATCCCGATTCGCTGACAGCTTTCTGAACCTGTTCGTAGATACCGAGATTAATTAAATTATTAGCCAAATGGGGACCGACTAAAAATTCGGCCGAGAGATAACAAACGGTTCTGACATCTTTTTTTAGATAGGTTTGTTGGGTGGTTAACCAACGCTGCAATAAACGATCGCGGATTGTATAGGCTAGGGCCATATAAAGATCGTTTTTGCTGGCTAATTCTGGTAATTTACCTTGAATATAGAGTAAATTATCCCTTAAAGCCCGTCGGATAGTTTCTGTGTCTAATCCTGTTCTGTCGTCTTCGATGATAATCGGACAAACAAAAGTTGACTCTGGAGATGGATTCATAGGAGCATTTTTACTGAAGATTTACTGCTCTTAGTCTAAAATAACCCGACCCCAAATTGTATCAAGAAAAGCTTAAATATTGACTAAGATTAAGGTATAGTAATAATAAAGTTAAGGTGATTAAATTTCAGTTACTGATAGGAAGCGAAAACAGGGGAAAGTTTGAATAATGGGTGCTTTTGTGACGGGTGGAACGGGTTTGATCGGGGCGATAATCTCGGGAAAATCGCCCTCTATACCCCTTGATGGCCTGAAAATGTCAAAACAGTCCATATACTAAGATTCCTCGAAGGCAGTGCAAGAAACTGGGCTTACCGCAATCGCCGATTAGACAAGCTTTAGCTGATGCTGTCAATTGGTTTCAAACCCATGGAGACATTACCTATTAAGACTGAGTAGGAAAGGAAAAAGATAGTCTCAATTGTGCTGAGATGCTTAAGTAGTTAGGTGTTAAAAGTTGTCAGCTCCCCCCGCCTATCGGCACCCACCTTATTAAGGGGGCAGGGGGGATCAGACGCAAAATCTATTGAATAATTCATCTAGGAAAACCCGTTCTTGCTAAAATAACTCCAATTTTAAGCGCCATCATCCCCCCAAGAACACTGCCCAACCAGTAAATTAAACCGAAAGTCATATTTCCCTGCTCTAAAAACTTGTTAACCTCCAAACTATAGGTGGAAAAAGTTGTATAGGAACCACAAAAACCCGTGGCAATCATCAATCCTAATTCTGGGGCAATTATGCGAATATTTTCCCTAACTATAGTAAAGATATAAGCAATAATTAAACAGCCAGAAAAATTAACAAAAAATGTCCCCAAAAATTGCCATTCTTGACCGAAAATACTTTCAACTAATTTCGCAATATAAAAACGACTCAAAGCCCCAAAAATAGCCCCAATCGCCACGGATAAACCATAACGTCCCCTGAAAAAATCCATGCAGTCTGTCCTAGCCTTAAATAGTCAATAAATTAGAGAATTAAGTAGCTGGTTATAATTAAATTTAAAATGGATTTTAGGTTCGATCCCTCCTTAATCCCCCCTTGATAAGGGGGGCATCTGATAGTTTTTAACGCCTACCTACTTAGCCTAGAAAAAATTGGGCAATAGCTGCCCCGATTCTCACGGCAATCAATCCGAAAATTATACTAGCAACGGCAAAAAAAAGACTGAGAAAATTTTGCTGATTGCGCCAGAGGATCAAGATATCTAAACTATAGGTAGAAAAGGTGGTATAAGCTCCTAAAAATCCCGTTCTAACCATTAAATCTAGTGCGTGGGAATAAAAGGGAAAACTGGGTAAAATAGCCCAAAAAAAGCCGATAGCTAGACAGCCAGTTAAATTAATAATAAAGGTTCCATAGGGAAAGCGCAAGCCGAATTTTGCTTTTGTCCATTCGGTAATATAATAACGAGATAACGCCCCCGGAACCGCTCCGGCTACAATTGCGAAAACATCGTTTAAATCTGACATTGTATCTAATTTTTTTGCTATCTTTGTCTAGGCTCTATGATAATTGATGCGGTTATCGATCGCATGGCCTATATTTTCAGGGGTGTTATTGTCGAGGACAACCCTCTGATTTTAAAATAGAGGTATGAAAATTCAACCGCGTAAACGTTTTGGACAACATTGGTTAAAAGATGAATCGATACTCGATCGCATCATCGGCGCTGCTAATTTACAATCCGAGGATCGGGTATTAGAAATCGGACCGGGTACAGGCATTTTAACCCGTCGTCTTCTCGATGGCGCTCAATTGGTTGTCGCTGTAGAAATCGATCGAGATCTATGGACAATTTTAAACAAAAAATTTGGCCAACAAGATAACTTTCATCTCATCCTGGGCGACTTTCTTGCCCTTAAACCGGAGCAACTGCCGCCGGTTAATAAAGTAGTGGCTAATATTCCCTATAATATCACCGGTCCGATCCTCGAAAAGCTGCTCGGTTCGATCGCCCATCCCTTCACCCCCCCGTACCAGAGTATTACCCTCTTAGTCCAGAAAGAAGTCGCCGAAAGATTGGTCGCTGTCCCCTCCACCAAAGCTTACAGCGCTCTCAGCGTCCGCATTCAATACCTTGCCGATTGTCAATGGATTTGTGATGTCCCCCGGCGGGCCTTTTCCCCACCTCCCCAAGTGGATTCGGCGGTAATTCAGCTTTTACCCCGTGTTTTGCCGAATAATGTCAGCAATCCAGCCTTTTTGTCCACTTTAATTAGCTGGGGTTTTGCCAACCGGCGCAAAATGTTACGCAATAATCTAAAAAATTGTCTGGATAGCGATCAATTAAGCCAAATCCTGACACAATTAGAAATTAATCCCCTCGCTCGCGCCGAAGACCTCAGTTTATCGCAATGGATTGACTTGGCGGAAAAATTAGGTCAATTGCCAAAATTTTAGATTTTTTTCCTTGACAAATGCACAGTTATACCCTTCTAGCCCCCGCTAAAATTAACTTATATCTAGAAATCGTTGGCGATCGCCCTGATGGGTTCCACGAGTTAGTCATGGTGATGCAGACGGTGGGATTATGCGATCGCATCACTCTCCGGCCCAACGGATTGCAGGAATTCCGCCTCTTTTGCTCTCATCCCCTCGTCCCCCAAGATAGCAGTAATCTCGCCCATCGGGCCGCCACTTTGATGGCGAAGGAATTCCCCCGCCTCTTTGCCAATTACGGCGGTATCGATATCACCATCGACAAATATATTCCCGTGGCTGCGGGTTTAGCGGGGGGTTCCACCAACGCGGCGGCGGTGTTAGTCGGCATCGATTTAATCTGGGAATTAGGCTTAACCCGTCCGGAATTAGAAACTTTAGCGGCAAGATTGGGGTCCGATACTTCCTTTTGTGTGACAGGAGGAACGGTTATCTGTACGGGAAGGGGAGAAATTCTCGATCCGATCGCTCCTCTGACTGGATTATGGGTGATTTTAGCTAAATACGATCATTTATCCGTTTCTACACCCTGGGCCTACCAAAGCTATCGGCAAAAATTTCAAGATACCTATCTGTCTTCTCCAGAGGACTTTCATCACCGCCGTCAGCAGGTGAGTTCCGGGGCTTTGGTACAAGCGATCGCCCAGAAAAAACCAGCTGCTATCGGCAAATTTATCCATAATGACCTCGAAAAGGTGGTTTTACCGGAATTTCCCCTCGTTGCCGAGTTAAGACAGGTTCTAGGCGATTTAGGCGGCTTGGGAACGATGATGTCAGGCTCTGGCCCGACGGTTTTTACTCTCTGTTCATCTCAGGAAGTGGCGGAAACTATTGTTAAAGAGGCCCGGGAAATTCTCGTCGCTCCCGATCTACAATTTTGGATAGCTCCAATCACCGATACAGGCATTCAAGTGACTTGAGAAAATGACAATTAACCGCCTTTACCAAGACAACCAAACTCGCGGAATAATTGCATCTCGATCGCTCATTTCTCGCCTTAAAATTTGCCAAACCTGCTGAAACCATTGTCGCACTTCACCGCTAGAATTACCCCGATAACGACATAAAAGACCATCTCCTAAAGTGCTAGTAACTCCCATCTCTCCTTCTAGGGAAAAATCTCTCACTTTCTCGATTAAATTTCTGCCCACCGGTTGACCGATATAAACTAAAGTACCGATCAGGGCGCTATCATTTAAACCAGAAAATCCCTCGATCATTTTACCACCCAACAGGAAGGATCGATCGAGCCATAAAGGTTGTCCTGATCGCCAAATTTCCCAATTAGAATGCCATTCTCCCGCTAAAAATTTCTCGCCTCGCGCACTGCGACCAAAACGGGTAATTTCCCATCCCAACCAACTGCTATTTTCCCCTAAATCCACTCGTAAATGTTGGCGAAATACCGCCCCATTAAAGATAATTGTTTCTTGGGGTAGCCATTCTAAACTGGCATTGTCATCGATTTTAATCTCGATTAATTGCTGGGCCATCTGACCGTTACTCTGGTAAACTTTTCCAGCAGAAGCAGTGGTAATCAGGGCATTGGTAGCGGCTTGGAGATGAATTTTTTGTTGAAGAACATCACCCCCAACTATTCCCCCCGCCGTGTGTAAAATTACCGTATGACAAAGGTTTTTTCCTTCGGGATAAAAAGGTCTTTGTACTTTTAAAGGGGCGGTAGCATAGACGTAATTAATCTCGGTTGCGAGATTTTTTTGCTTGTAAATTAGTTCTAGGTTTCCCTGCCACATTATTTATCCTCGGTCATGGTTTCTAGAAATTGGCGATAATTTTCGGGACTGAGATTAATTTTAACTTCTATTTGCTGTTCTTTATCCCTGATCAGTAAAATATATTCACTTTCCGCTTTTTTGCCGACCAGGAGAGGATTTTTTAGCTCGAATTTTTGATAAACTAGATGGGGTTTCGTCACCCGAATAACTAAACTAGCTTGGGATTGGGGATAAATGTCTAATTGCTCCCGTTCCCGATCTAAAATTAATTGTTTAGGTGTCATGCTTCTTTCGTCAGCAAAAGTAGATTTATGCCAATAGAGGGTAATCCCGCGAATTTGGGGCATTTGGATGCTAAACTTTTCATCAAAACCTTGCTGCTCCCAATTAATATCTTCCAGAGAGCCAGTATCGGGAATTAAACGCTGTTGCCAGAAGACTTCCTTAAGATTTAAATCTTGCCACCATTGGCTAATAATTTGGAAATTATCCAGATTATCGGGGTGGGGATTGGCACTTTGCCAGAGGAGAGGATTAAGCATTTTTGGGGAATTTTTGAGCTGGGAAAATCAGGTTAATAGTTTTCGCTGGAGTTAAGGGATCATTAATCTCAATTATCATCGATTCTCGAGCTGCCGATCGGGCCATGGTATTAACTCTCGATCGCATTTTTATTTTATCCTAAATTATCGGGGGAAAAACTACTAAAAGTAGTCTTCACCATTTGCTTTTTCCTCTTGTGATCGCTGCTAACTTGACACTATTCTAAACCCGAAAAAAGAGGGATTTTATGGTAAAATAGTCCTACAAATGGGCATATTCTGCACATCAAAAGGGTAAAAACCCGACTTTTAGCGAATTTACTCACAAAAACGCTTTTTTTGCCTTGTTATTGGAGTTAACCCCCCTATGACCGCCGCCCAGGATCATGTCGTCCCCACAGACTTAAGCAATGAAATGTCCCGTTCCTACCTAGAATACGCCATGAGCGTCATCGTCGGGCGCGCCTTGCCCGACGCTAGGGACGGACTGAAACCCGTACACCGGCGCATTCTTTACGCGATGTACGAACTAGGATTAACCCCCGATCGCCCCTTCCGGAAATGCGCTAGAGTCGTCGGGGAAGTATTAGGAAAATACCACCCCCACGGGGATACTGCTGTTTACGATGCTCTCGTCCGCATGGCCCAGGATTTCTCCATGCGCGATCCCCTGATTAACGGTCATGGTAACTTCGGATCGATCGATAACGATCCCCCGGCAGCCATGCGTTATACCGAGTGTCGTCTGCACACCCTAGCCACCAACGCCCTACTACAGGATATCGAGTCAGAAACCGTCGATTTCGCCGATAACTTCGATGGTTCCCAACAGGAACCCGTGGTTTTACCCTCTAGAGTCCCACAACTGCTAATTAATGGCTCATCGGGCATCGCCGTCGGTATGGCCACCAATATCCCCCCCCACAACCTGGCCGAGATTATCGATGGAACCGTTGCCCTCATCCATAACCCCGATCTCACCGATACGGAATTACAGCGTTATATCCCGGGGCCGGACTTTCCCACCGGGGGGCATATCCTTGGTAGAGACGGCATTCAGGAAGCTTACACCACCGGCCGCGGTTCCATTACCCTGCGGGGAGTCGCTACCATTGAAACTATCGAACAAAGGGGAAGACCCGATCGAGATGCTATTATCATCACCGAACTGCCCTATCAAACCAATAAAGCGGCATTAATCGAAAAAATCGCCGATTTGGTCAATGATCGCAAAATAGACGGTATTTCCGATGTGCGGGACGAAAGCGATCGCGACGGCATCCGGGTAGTGATCGAACTGAAACGAGATGCCTATCCTCGCGTCGTCCTCAACAATCTTTATAAACAAACGCCCCTCCAGTCGAATTTTGGGGCGAATATGTTGGCATTAGTCGATAACGAACCGAGATTACTGACTTTAAGGGAGTTTCTCCGCGTTTTCCTCGATTTTCGGGTAGAAGTGATCACCCGTCGTACCCGTTATGAACTCCGCAAGGCCGAGGAAAGGGATCATATCCTTCAGGGTTTACTAATTGCCCTCGCTAGTCTCGATGCAGTCATTGCCCTAATTCGCAGTGCTGCCGACACAGCTAGTGCAAAAGAGGGATTAGTGCAGAATTTTGGTCTTTCAGAGGTGCAAGCGGACGCAATCCTACAAATGCAGCTGCGACGGTTAACCGCCCTAGAATCGGAGAAAATTCAGCAAGAACACGGGGAATTACTGACAAAAATCGGCGATCTTCAGGATATTTTAGCCAGAAAAGAACGGATCGACAGCATTATCGAGGAAGAACTGCAACAGATCAAAACGATTCACGCTACCCCCCGTCGCAGTCATATTGAACAACGGGAAGGAGAAATCGCCGAAACTGACCTGATTGCCAACGAACAGGCCTTAATTCTCGTCACCGAACAGGGTTACATCAAAAGAATGCCCGTTAATACCTTTGAGTCCCAAAATCGGGCGACAAGGGGCAAAGCTGGGGCGAAAATGAAAGAAGACGACGGCATCGATCACTTTATCACCTGCCGCGATCACGATAGCGTCCTCTTTTTCACCGATCGCGGGGTTGTCTATAGTCTCAATGCCTATCATATCCCCACCGGTTCCCGCACCGCTCGCGGCGTTCCCATCGTGCAACTGTTAGAGATTCCCAAAGGGGAGAAAATTACCTCGGTGGTGGCAGTCAGCGAGTTCAGCGAGGATAATTACCTGATTATGCTCACACAAAAGGGATTTATCAAGAAAACCGCCCTCGCTGCCTTTAGTAATATTCGATCGAACGGTTTAATCGCCATTTCTCTCGAAGACGGTGATCAACTACGTTGGGTTCGCTTGGCTAAAGAGGAAGATAGCGTCATTATCGGTTCTCGTCAGGGGATGGCAATTCATTTTAAGGCCGATAGTCAACAATTGCGCTCCTTGGGAAGGGCAACTAAAGGCGTAAAATCGATGAAATTGCGCTCAGGTGACGAATTAATTAGTATGGACATCCTTCCTAGTCAAATTGTCGCCCAAATCGCTGAATCTAACGAAGAAGAAACCGAGGACGAAAGCGAAGAAATTAACCCCGAAGTGGCTAATAATGGCCCCTGGGTGTTAGCGATTACCATGGCAGGACTGGGAAAACGGGTTCCCGTTACCCTCCTCCGGTTGCAAAATCGGGCGGGATTAGGAGTCAGAGTGATTAAATTCCGCAAAAAGAACGATAAATTAGCGGCTCTGCACGTTGTTAACCCCCACGAGGAATTTATGATTATCACCGAACGGGGTATTATCATCCGTCAATCCGTCGATGCTATTACTCCCCAATCGCGCTCGGCCGGAGGCATCCGGGTGCAAAAACTTGATGAGGACGATGCGATCGCTGCGGTGGCCCTAGTTCCCCCTAGTGATGCGGAGGAATCTGAAGACATTTAGATTTACTGGGAAGTGGGAAGTGGGGAGAATAAATAAAAATAATCTTCTGACTCCTCTCCTATCTCCTGATACTAAATCCGTTGAGTAACGCACAGAAAACGGGTTTCTCGGAGAAACCCGTTTTCTACTCATGCACTCATGCAAAAAGGGGAATAAATAATCAGTCTTTAATAACCAGATTTAGTATGACTCCTGACTCCTGACTCCTGACTCCTGTCTCCTGTCTCCTGTCTCCTGTTCTGAGGATTTGGGATTAAAACTGAAAAAAGTGCATTAATTGGGAGATTTCCTGCGCTTCTAGGGATAAACGCCCTTTAAAATCCACAATATTCTTAAATAATCCCTGTTCTTCTCTATTTTTAATAATGGCAGCTGCTAAATTATCACTGATCAGGGGCAGGGTAGTTAACTGCTCGATCGAGGCAGTGTTAGGATTGATTTTAGGGGGTGCGAGTTGACTTTCGGGACTATAATAGGCAAATTCTAGAATCGGCTCCCAAGCTTTCAATCTAGCCACAGGAACACTCAAAGCAGCCGCTAGATCTTCAAGACAAAGCAATTCTACCCCCATACCCAGCAATTCCACCAACATCCGCGCTTGATGGATGGATATCCCCGGCAATCGCAGCCAATCATCCACACCCGCTTGACTGACATTAATTTTAATGCCCAATTGTGCCGCCATAGCGATCTCATCAAGGGAACGAAAGCGATAATAGGGATCATTGCTAATTTTGGCTTTTAAAGGGTTAAAAGTGCGCCCTAACCAGTTTTGCGGTGTCATTATAGTAGTTGTCGCCGTTTTTCTTCAAATTCGTACTCAGAAATTAATCCTTCTTGCCGGAGGCACTCTAATTCCCTTAAAGCTTCCCCGATCGCCTCTACTTGTTTAGGCTCTAAACTGGGGACAGTGGCAGCAGCGGTGGCAGTGGGAAAATAGTTAGCCAAAAATTGGTTATCTTGGATTAAATACCACACTGCATCGATCGCGCAAGCCACCCGGGGAATCGGAGTTTGCCAGAGGAGAAGATAAATAATTCCCCAGAGAGGTTGACCGAGATAGAATTTATGAATACCAGCGATAGGAAAGGGTAAAGCGAGAATGCTGCCGATAAAAGCCAAAAAAATCGCTAATTTACGGCTTTTGGGCTTACTTAATAATTTTTCCACCAGAAGCATGACACCTGTTCGAGATTGATTTTAGCCTGATCTGGACTTTCTATCCTAAAATACTCTTTGGTTCTAACATAGGGATACGCGATGACTAGCAGAATCAAGGAAATCTTTCAGACAGGACAACCGGATCAATCCGTCACCGTGCAGGGTTGGGTGAGAACAAAACGAGAATTAAAAGAATTTACTTTCCTGGAAGTTAATGATGGCTCATCCCTGGCCAACTTACAAGTTATCCTCGAACCGACTTTACCCGATTATGAAAATGTACTAAAAGCAATTAGTACGGGAGCAGCGATCGCTGTTTCGGGAAATTTGGTTCCTTCTCCGGGTAAAGGGCAAAATATCGAGTTAAAAGCGGCCGAAATCACCCTTTATGGTGACTGTCCCCCGGATTATCCCCTACAAAAGAAACGTCATTCCTTTGAATTCCTAAGAACTATTGCCCATCTGCGAGCAAGAACCAACACCCTAGGAGCAGTAATGCGGGTTAGAAACGCTTGCGCTACCGCTATCCACAGTTTTTTCCAAGAAAAGGGCTTTATTTGGGTACATACTCCCATTATTACCGCTAACGACTGCGAAGGTGCGGGAGAATTATTTACTGTCACCAGTTTAGATTTAAAAAAACCCGCCAATTTTGCCGAGGATTTCTTTGGTAAACGGGCCTATTTAACCGTCAGTGGACAATTACAAGCGGAAGTAATGGCCATGGCCCTATCTAATGTTTACACTTTTGGCCCGACTTTTCGCGCCGAAAATTCTAATACTTCCCGTCATCTGGCCGAGTTTTGGATGGTGGAACCGGAAATGGCTTTTTGTGACTTGGAAGGAGATCAGGATTTAGCGGAAGCTTTTCTGAAATATATCTTTAAATTCGTCTTGGAAAATTGTCCCGAAGATTTGCAGTTTTTTAACGAACGTATCGATAAAACGGTGTTAAGTACGGCCGAAAATATCGTTAATAGTGAGTTTGGCCGGATTACCTATAGCGAAGCGATCGAGTTATTAGAAAAAGCCGATCGTCAGTTCGAGTTTCCCGTAGAATGGGGCGTAGATTTACAGTCAGAACACGAACGTTATCTAGCGGAGGAACTATTTAAAAAACCCGTGATTGTCACCAATTATCCCAAGACAATCAAAGCTTTTTATATGCGTCTAGATGACAATAATAAAACTGTTTCCGCCATGGATATTTTAGCCCCCAAGATCGGCGAAATTATCGGCGGTTCCCAACGGGAAGAACGATTAGATGTATTAATCCAAAGAATGCAG
Organism: Microcystis sp. M169S2; assembly: GCF_020245865.1. Taxonomy (NCBI): domain Bacteria; kingdom Bacillati; phylum Cyanobacteriota; class Cyanophyceae; order Chroococcales; family Microcystaceae; genus Microcystis; species Microcystis sp. M169S2. The sequence continues at coordinate 1,743 of NZ_JADBUB010000197.1, read as the reverse complement.
GAACAGGGAATGAATCCCGATGATTTGTGGTGGTATTTGGATCTGCGTCGCTACGGTTCCGTTCCCCACGCCGGTTTTGGTTTAGGATTCGAGCGTCTGGTACAATTCATGACGGGAATGACCAATATTCGCGATGTGATTCCTTTCCCCCGTACCCCTTTAAGTGCCGACTTTTAGGTTGATGTCTAGAAACCACCGGAGAAAGGAGGAATGTAGATATTTATTAAATTGTAGCTTAGGCTACAGACTTGGAGTAGAAAATGTTTGTTGTTTCACTGTCCCCCTCTACGTTCTTTGTCCCCTTTCTCCTGTAACAGTTCTTAATGGGTTTGTCTGAGTTTAGCCTGATTGATAATGATAACGAGCTTGTAAAAAATAAACCTTATTTCCTGTGACTTTATAAACCAAACGATGCTCTAAGTCGATCCGTCGTGACCAAGTGTCGGCAGCAATATACTTAAGAGGTTCGGGTTTACCCAATCCTGTAAACGGATCGCCATCCAAAATATCTGCCACTAAGTCTAAAATTTTATCGCCTTTTTTCGGTTCGTTTCGATACCACCAAGCTAAATCTGCTTTGAAATCAGGACTAAAAACGGGCAAATAACCATGAATAGGATTGTTTTTAGGTTTATCTGGCTTATTTTCTCTTTTAGGACTCAATTCCTAACTCCCCTTTCAATTCAGCTAATGTTTGAGGAGTTGCATCTTCTGTCTGGGTCCATGCTAAAGAGCGAAATAAGCGTTGGGCATTTTCTGGCGAGCGCAGTAAATAAACACACTCTAATAAACTGGAAAGCTCATCTTCAGCAATTAAGGCCACATTTTTCTGATTGCGACGCTTAATGACGATAATTTGAGATTCGTCACACACCTGATCTAAGAGACTCGCTAAATTCATTCTCGCCTGAGAGTAGGTGGTTTCTTTGCTTAACATGATTTTTAGGGGAGAATTGTACAACCTTATTGTACAATTCCAAGCCCTTGAACTCCCCAAAAACCCCAAAATCTGAAGGGAGAGGAATGTAAATATTTATTAAGTTGTAGCTTTTGATACATTTGCGGGGGGAAGTGTGTACACTAGCCCTAAATCGTCCTTAACGGAGTGTCGCCATTAACGGAGTGTGTAAATTACATGAGTGTCGCAAAGCAATATTCTATCAACTGGAGTTTAGACTAACTCCCCCCAATCATACCGTACAGTCTATTCCACTCAGAGGGGGAGTATGGGGGAAGAGGAAAATCAAGAGATAATGAGGTAAAGTTACTCAATAATCAAAAGCCTTGAATCAATCTCTCCAAAAACTCCAGAATTTCAGAAAGGAAGCCTATCAACTACTAGACCCGGCCAAAGATGCCACTTTTGACTTAATGGATGCGGTTTTGACTACCCGAAAAGTCGATTCTTTTGCTGAGTTGTCCCTATCGACCGTATTTCGGAGAAAGTGGCCGAGCATCTATGAAGCCCTAGATGATTGTCGTCCCAAAACCAATAAATTAATGGAACTTTATCTGAAGCAAATACCGACACCAAAACTAGAGCAACGAATTATATTAGCAGGAGATCATACCCCATGGCCGAGGACTGAAGCTCCAACGTTAAGGGAGCATCTCACCTTTGCAATAAGTAGAAATGCTTAATGAGATCAATAAAAAAGTTAAAAAAGGCGGCTCTACCGAACCTGTCATGTAAAACTATCAATAACTCATGCTTGTAAAGTTTGTACACTAAGGCTTTGAGTT
>NZ_JADBUB010000196.1:0-8949 GCF_020245865.1 Microcystis sp. M169S2 | reverse complement strand
TTATGCTAAATCAACATACAAGATGCCAAGATAACATACTTCTAACCCAAAAATTCCGAAAGTTTCTAAAGCCATAGCCTCTCCGTTTTATTAGTTTAAGTTTATTGTTGATTCCCTCGACCACCCCATTCGTTGTCCTTCACTCGAAATAACTAATTATTTCTCCAAACCAGTTTCGGATTGTTTGACAACTCTTGGTAAAAATACTGGAGGATTTTGCCAACCATTCTGAGATAGATAGCAGTCCTTCTATCGGATTCTCTGAGGTTTTATAAATCTTTCTAAATTCTTCCTTTAATTCCTGCATCTTTTTCAAATTTGTCAAATTTTCTTTGATAGCTTCTAGTTTGAGTTTTTGGGGTTCGGTTAAATCTTCTCAGTTATTTCTCGGCAGCAATACAAAGATTTCCTTAGGTAAGCTCATCAATCTTTTGGATACAGCTTGCTTACTTACTTTTAGAGGTTCTACCCAGAGTAATCCTTCCTCTTTTAAGACTCTTACAGCTTCACTTAATCCCGCTATCTGACGATAGACTAAGCTTACCAATAAGGCGACCACCACGGGTAAGGTTAATAATCTATCTCTCATGATTTTTTCATGATTTCCTCGCATATATTTTAGCGGCGTAAATAATCTTGGCTTTAGGTATTTTTTAAGTTCTTCTATTACTTGTGGGATTTCTGGGCTTGGGCATTGATGTGGTCGCCGCAAATCTGGATTCCCCTGTTTTCTCGGTCGTTGCTTAGAGCGCTTTTTCACTGACCCACCTCTGACTTCCCCGCCTTATTTTACCATTTTTTACTTCCTTCCTCTTGGATAATCAGCTACTTTTTATAATTAAGCTTCTTGCTTAAGTTGACACCAATGATCGCGTGCGCCCAACCCCCACCAAAAAACCCCAAAAAACCCCAATCCCGTGATTAACCCGATTATTGCCGGCGGGCGAACGCAGTTCGATAAACTCACTGACCACAGTTCGCCCCTACAAAATCGACCCGCCTAAGGGCGGGAAAGAAAAGAAAAAAGAAAAAATAGGGAATAAGGGTAAAAAGGGAAAAAAAGGGGAAAAGGGTTACAGAGTCCTCCCAGCACCGCACACCACCCGAAAACCGTCGTCGCTGTAGCTGTCGGGGCGGTCGCTGCAGAGGCGTAAAGCAGAACGGCAGACATCCGGATTGCTGCACCAAGAACCGCCCCGCAGAGGAGAACAATTATCATCCCCATTTTTTATCCAGACACTGCCATCCCTCGGCGCACGGTCATAATTATCGTGCCAGGTATCGGCGCACCATTCCCAGACGTTCCCGTGCATATCGTAGAGTCCGAAGGCGTTTGGGGGAAACTGTCCCACGGGAGTCGTTTCTTCTCGATATTCTCCCTTCGCTTCCCCGGCGTAGGTTTCGCTGGCACGGTAGTTGGCCAATTCCCCCGTAATGGTTTCCCCAAAGTAGAATGGGGTAGTGGTTCCAGCACGACAAGCATATTCCCATTCCGCTTCACTCGGTAGTCGGTATTCCCTTCCGGTCAGCTTCGATAATCTTGCACAAAATTCGATCGCATCGTACCAGTTGACTTGTTCGACGGGTAGCTCATCCCCTTTGAAGTTAGAAGGGTTTGTCTCCAGGTCGATGTCTATTTTAGCGGTTGCGGCGATCGCTTTCCACTGGGACTGGGTGATGGGATAACGTCCCATGTAGAAAGAAGAAACGGTTACTCGATGTTGAGGTCTTTCCCATCTAAATCCGTCCAGGTTAAATTTTTTCACCAGTCTTTCGATTTCCTCATCTTCTGTTCCCATCAGGAAAGTTCCCCCCGGAATGGCAACCATTTCTAAGGTGATGTCGTTGCCCAGATCTTCCCTGAAATATTGGGACTGTTTCGACTCTTTTTTGATTTGCTCACCCTTCGCATTTACTCCCACGATCTCAAAGTTAAATACTGATAACGGTTGTTTTGGCTCTTCTGGAACGATTACCGGTTGTTTTGGCTCTTCTGGTTCAAGCTTGAACTGATAGCCAATTGCTCTTTCTAGTTGCTCAAATCCGTCTTCTTCCCAATAATCAAGCCGGTGAATATCTCGCAGATTCAAGCCAACTTCTGACATTCGCAGATCAGGAATTTCGCATTCTTCTAACCTCATGGGAATAAAAAAAATTGTCCCCGGTAGCATCTCTCCCAAGGTATCAAGTGCAATCCTCAACTCCCGTTGGATGTATCCCTGTTTATTAGCCGATTTCCCTGACAGACAGGCGAGAAAAATCTGACTAGCTTTAATCGCTTTCGGAATTTCATCTCGCCAAATTTGACCCGGAATCAGGTCTTTTTTATCCAACCAAGGTTTATATCCCGCTTGCTTAAGGCGGTTATACAGTGTCAAAACTGCTGGTTTGTCCTCACTGGCATGGGCCAAGAAAATTTGGATCTCTGACTTTTTCATAACTTTTTCTTATGACCACAAGTAGGGGAGAGCCAGATTAACTGGCAGAAAATCTCTAAATAAACCATTTAATTGATTATTACTCATTCTTAATTCTCCTGTCTCGGAGTCTCCTAACTACTGATTCCTCACCAACCAGGACAATTTGGGATTTTTACAGCAAGTCCACTTTCTCACTTTCCCCACCCGCGACCTTTTTCCGTTAGATTATAAATGGATACAAAACTTAACATTTTATCCAAAATCTACCGAGAGGGCAGATCGTGCGGCCAGATACCCTAGAAAATAACCAGCATTCAGCCGATAATTCGCTAGTTCCCGAAGTTATCGCATTTAAACCCGAAATTGAGCCAGAGAAACCCGAATACTCGCCAAAACCGACAAAAACCAACTCGTGGCTATCGGGAGGAAAGGGTTTATTTATCGGTGTGGGATTAGGGGTTTTATTGACCCTAGGGGCGACTCGTTTCGCTAATCGACCCCAAACAGCCCAAAACCCCAATACTCAGCCCGTAGCGGCAAAAAATGAGGCACCAGCACAAACAGTAACCACCACTAGGGTAGAATCCACTCCCGTGGCCCGCACCCTGAAAGCGACTGGAAGCGTGGCAGCCGATGAATTAATCCCGATTCTTTCCCAAGCGACAGGACTACAAATCAAAGAAATCTTTGTCGATGAGGGTGATATCGTTAGTCAAGGTCAAATTTTGGCTCGTCTCGATGATACCGTCCTACAAGCGCAATTAACCCAAGCACAGGCTAATGTCGCCCAATCCCGAGCGCGTTTGGCAGAATTGCAAGCGGGGAGCCGTAAAGAGGAGATCGCTAGAGCTAAACAAACTATTCAACGCATAAAAGCTGAAATTAGTCAAGCTCAATCGGATTGGGATTTGGCTAAAAAACGGGTCCAGAGAAACCAAAGTTTAGAAGCGGAAGGAGCGATCGCCCGGGATCGTCTCGATGAAGTCCTCAACGAAGAAAGAAACAAAGCGGCGATCGTACAACAGACCCAATCTCGTTTAGGAGAAGCAGAGCAGCAACTGGCACAATTGCAAGCCGGCAACCGTCCCGAAGTGATTGCCCAAGCTACAGCCCAATTAACGGAAGCTCAAAGCCGTTTAGCCATTGTTAAAGCCCAATTAAACGAGACGCGCCTGATTTCTCCGGTCAGTGGCAAAATTGCCGAAAGAAATGGCCGCATCGGGGACACCACCAACGGTCAAAATGCTCTCTTTAAAATCATCGAAAATGGCCGTTTAGAGCTAAGATTGCGGGTTCCTGAGAATCAATTGCCCTTAATCCGCGTCGGAGCGCCCGTTACTATCACTTCCGATGCTAATACCAGTTTAAAATTATCGGGACAGGTGCGCGAAATTAATCCCATCGTCGATGAGGCATCCCGTCAGGCAACGGTTAAAGTCGATTTAACCGACAATAGAGGATTAAAACCGGGGATGTTTTTACGAGGTGCGATCGTGACGAATACTAGCAATAGTTTAACCGTCCCCATGACCGCAGTTTTACCTCAAAAAGATAATCAAGCTCTAGTTTATTTAGTGGAACCTGATAACACCGTTACCGCCAAAACTGTGCAATTAGGTCAAATTATGCCCAATAACCGCGTGGAAATTCTCACCGGTTTACAAGCGGGCGATCGCATTGTGGTCAAAGGGGCAGCCTATCTCGGTGATGGCGACAAAATTACAGCAATCAGCGATCAGTAATCAGTAATCAGTGATCAGTAAACAGTAATCAGTAATCAGTGATCGGTGAAAAGACAGTAGCAAACTGCCATTTGATCAGGCTCACTTAATATATACTGCTCACTCAAAACTTAAAACTTAAAACTCAAATCTGATAACTGATAACCGGTAACTGAAAACTCACATCTGGTAACTGATAACTTACCCACTGATAACTGATAACTGATAACTGATAACTGAAATTATGGCTTTTAATATTTCTAATTGGTCTATCAAAAATCCCATTCCGACGATACTGATCTCCCTAGTTATGGCCTTAATGGGATACATTGCCTTTCTAGGATTAGGGATCGATCGCTCTCCTAATATTGACATTCCGGCCGTGATTATCACCGTTAATCAACCCGGCGCAGGTCCAGAGGAATTGGAAACCCAAGTCACCAAAAAAGTCGAGGATGCGGTGGCTGCTTTGGGTAATATCGATCAAATTACTTCTACCGTTAACGAAGGCAGCAGCACCACCACCGTTAACTTTATCCTTGGCACTAACAGCGATCGCGCTACCAATGATGTACGCAATGCCATAGCGCAAATTCGGCAGGATTTACCCCAAGATACTAATGATCCCATTGTCCAACGTTTAGAATTTGCCGGGGGTGCGGTGATGAACTATACCATCTCCTCCCCGAAAAGATCGATCGCCGAATTAAGTGATCTAGTTGATCGTCAAATTGGCCGCGCTTTAACGGGAGTGCCGGGGGTAGCACGAGTCGATCGCGTTGGGGGAGTCGATCGAGAAGTGCGTGTAGATTTAGATCCCGGTCGTCTGATCGCCTACGGTATCACGGCCACGGCGGTTAATGACCAAATTCGCAGTTTTAATATTAATTTACCCGGAGGGCGATCGGAAATCGCCGGCAGTGAACAAACTGTCCGCACCCTCGGCAGCGCTGAAACGATCGAAGATTTAAGAAATTATCAAATCTCTTTACCTAACGGTGATAGCGTCCCCTTAAGCAATTTAGGGACAGTTAGCGATAGTTCCAGTGATCCTCGACAAATGGCCCTCTTAGATGGGCAGCCAGTGGTGGGTTTTTCGATTTTACGGGGGACTGGCAGCACCTTGGTGACGGTAGAAACAGCAGTACGTCAAGAAATCGAGAATTTAAAGAAAAAACTGCCCGAAGATATTAAATTTCAATTAATTTTTACCCGTGCTGACTCAATTCGTGCTAGTTACGAAAGCCTTCTTAGCGATCTCCTGATTGGTTGTATGATGACGGTGATCACGGTGGGTCTATTTTTAGGCAATTGGCGCGCCACGATTATCACGGGTTTAGCCCTGCCTTTGTCGATTTTCCCGACTTTTTGGGTGATGCAGTCCCTAAATTATACCCTTAACGGCATGACCCTACTGGCGTTAGCTTTAGCTTTGGGTAATCTGGTGGATGATGCGGTGTGTATGGTGGAGGACATCGATCAACATTTAGCTATGGGTAAAAAACCCTTGCAAGCGGCTTTTGATGCCTCAAAAGAGATTGGATTAGCCGTTTTAGCCAGTGCAGCGGCAATTATGGCGGTATTCCTGCCAGTTGCTTTTATGGGCGGTGTGCCGGGGCAATTCTTTCAACCTTTCGGCGTTACGGTGGCGGTTTCTACCCTATTTTCCAGTTTGATCGCTGTCACCGTCACCCCGATGTTAAGTGCCTATATTCTACAGCCGAAAAAGCTCAAAACCGGTGATAATAATCCCTCCTCGCGCCCCCGTTTTCGTCCCTACAAAAGTTTGTTAACTTGGGCTTTACGTCATCGAATCCTGACTTTATTGGCGGCTTTGGCCTTTTTTATCGGTAGTTTACAGTTAGTTCCCTTGATTCCAAAAGGGTTATTTAGTTCTGGGGATACTGGATTAAGTACCATAAGCCTAGAATTGCCTCCCGGTGCGACTTTGAATGATACTGTTGCCGTGGCCAATCAGGTGAATAGTTTACTGCAAAAAAATCCCGCCGTCGCTAATGTTTTGGCTATTCCGGGAGATTCGGGACGGGTAAACACGGGGTTAATATATGTTAATTTAGTTCCTAAGGAACAGCGATCGCTAACTCAACGGCAATTCGAGGAACAAACCCGCCGGGATTTCCAGAAGATACCGGGGGCAAGAGTGACTTTTCGGGCGCAGGGGGGAGCAGGAAGCACTAAGGATGTCGCTATTATTTTAAAAAGTGAAAATGGCGATATTTTAACCCAAACTGCCCAAAAATTAGAGCGAGAAATGCGGGCTTTACCCGGTTTTGTCGAGGTAAGTTCCGGGGTAAGTTTAGTTAAACCGGAGATTATTATTCAACCGGATCCTGTCCGGGCTGCTGATCAGGGAGTCTCGGTCAGAGCGATCGCCCGTACTGCATCTTTAGCTTTAATCGGCGATAATGAGTTTAATTTGGCTAAATTTAACCTTGCTGACCGACAAATTCCCATCCGGGTAAAAATTGCCAACGATGGACGCAGTGAGATAGAAACCCTGCAAAATTTGCGCGTTCCTAGCAGTAATGGGACGTTAGTACCGCTTAACTCGGTGGCGACAATTAGCTTAGGTAGTGGACCTGCGGAAATTCAACGCTTTAACCGTCAACGTCAGGTTAATATTGGAGCTAATTTAGAGGGAGTTTCTTTGGGAAGTGCGGTGACACAAATTCGCGCTTTACCAATCATGAAAAACCTACCCCCAGAGGTGACAGAAGAACCCTTTGGTGATGCTCGTATTATGCGCGATATCTTCGCTCGTTTTTTGGGGGCGTTAAGTTTAGCAATTATTTCTATCTATGGGATTCTGGTCTTATTGTATAACAATTTTCTCTATCCCCTAGCGATTTTAACTTCCCTTCCTTTATCGATTGGTGGTACTTTAATCGCTCTTTTAATTACCCAAAAAGAGTTAGGTTTATACGCTTTAATTGGCATAGTTTTACTGATGGGATTAGTCACTAAAAATGCGATTCTGTTAGTAGATTTTGCCCTGAGTGGCATTGAGGCAGGTAAACCGCAATTTAAGGCGATGATTGATTCGGGAGTCTCTCGTTTACGACCAATTATTATGACCTCCGTTTCCACAGTTGCCGGGATGTTACCGATTGCTTTAGCTTTAGGTGCAGATGGGGAAATTCGCGCACCGATGGCGATTGCTGTTATTGGTGGTTTTACCACTTCCACCCTATTAACTTTGGTGGTTGTACCGGTAATCTTTACTTATATCGATAGTTTTTACTATTGGTTGCGGGGATTATTTGTTAAACAAAAACCCACATCGATTTAGTAGTAATACCGCACAGAAAACGGGTTTCTCGGAGAAACCCGTTTTCTACTCATGCACTCATGCAAAAAGGGGAATAAATAATCAGTCTTTAATAACCAGATTTAGTATAAAATATCTTGCTGAAAGCTTGAGAAAAAACCCAGAGAAACTAACCCATGAATCCCTTGACAGTCACACATCAAAATCTATCCCTTCCCCCCATGGGCTGCGGTACTTGGGCCTGGGGAAATCGTCTTCTCTGGGGTTACGATGAGAGTATGGATAGCCAGTTACAAGCGGTTTTTAATCTCTGCGTCGAGCGGGGTGTCACCCTATTTGATACGGGAGACTCCTACGGCACAGGCAAACTCAACGGACAGAGTGAGAAGCTATTAGGACGCTTTACAGGGGAATATACCGGTTATAACGCTGATCATATCCGTATTGCCACCAAACTCGCCCCTTATCCTTGGCGTTTAACCCGTCATGCCATGGTGAAAGCTTGTCAAGCTTCGGCAACCAGATTAGGCCGCCCGGTGGATTTAGTGCAAATGCACTGGTCAACGGGCAATTATGCGCCATGGCAGGAGGGAGGATTATTAGACGGATTGGGGGATTGTCTGGAAAAGGGGTTAGTTAAAGGAGTCGGTTTATCCAATTTTGGACCGAAAAGATTGAAGTCTGCCTATCAAAAGTTTGCCAGTCGCGGCATTCCTATTACCAGTTTACAGGTACAGTATTCTCTCCTTTCTACCTATCCTCTCACTGACTTAGGATTAAAGGAACTATGTGATCAATTGGGTATTAAAATTATTGCCTATAGTCCCTTAGCTTTGGGGTTATTAACGGGGAAATATCGAGATAATAAAAACTTACCCCCAGGATTACGTCGCTTCCTTTTTGGTCAATTAATTCCCGCTATTTCTCCTCTGATTAGTTGCCTAGAAGTTATCGCCCAAGCTAAAAATAAAACTATTAGCCAAGTTGCCTTAAATTGGTGTATCTGTAAGGGAACAATTCCTATACCTGGAGCTAAAAATGTTCGGCAAGCTGAGGATAATTTAGGCGCTTTAGGATGGAGTTTAGACAGTGGGGAAATAGCAGAATTAGATAAAATTGCCGCCGGTTTGGATAAAAAAATGGTACAAAATATCTTTCAAACTAAGTAGGGTATGCTGAAAAAGTTTGTTGGTGGGGTGTGGAACGAACCACAAAGACACAAAGGACGCAAAGATTGATCGCTTATAAGTTAAACTGATCAGACAAAGAATAAGAGAGCCAATTTCCCCCCGATTACTCGAAGAACTGGCAATTTTTGAGGTTAAAAAAGCCTAAAGATATTATCCAAAAAGGTTTCTAGATTTATTCAGCAAACCCTAAGTAATAGTTACTAATTCTGTACGCAAATATTGCATCTAGAATTAGCTTTGTACGCTTTGACCCGTACTGGGTTAACTACGAACCTCTCTATCGGATTCCCGCTAAAGGCGGCCTCTCCGACTACCTTTCTTCCAATATT
>NZ_JADBUB010000195.1:0-6688 GCF_020245865.1 Microcystis sp. M169S2 | reverse complement strand
ATTTTCTCTTTCTCGCTCCATACCCCTTTTAATGCTATATATTCTCATTAACCCTTTTAACCTTTGAATTAATTTTAGTTATTATGTACTACTTTAATGGCTTTTTTGATCTGTGACAGTTGAGGGTGCGGAATGTGGGATTAAAACCGGGGATAGGTTTAGAGGGATTTGCCACTAATGCCGCCATGACCACCAATACACCAGTATCCTTGAGAGATTGGCTGATTAGCTTGATTCCGGTTAATCCCCTAGAAGCTCTTACCGGGGGCAATCTTTTACAGGTAATCGTGACGGGAGTTTTATTTAGTATCGGCATCGGACTGGCCAAAGAGGGGGCAAAACCTTTTATTCTCTTGATAGACAGTCTTTATCTAATCAGCGAGAGAATCCTATCGGTGATTCTTTATCTAGCACCTGTGGGGGTATTTGCCCTGATTGCTTCGGTTATAGCCACCCAGGGATTAGAATTAGTGGCGAGACTTTTTTTCTATGTTTTTGGTCTGTTTTTGGCTAGTGCCTTGATGATTGGGGTGTATGTTTTGCTCCTTTTTGCCCTCAAAGGAGAACCTCGACGCTTTTTTAGCTCTTTATCGGAATCTTTATCCTTAGCTTTCGGTACTGCTAGTTCTAACGCCGCTTTACCCGTAGTTTTGCGGGAAATTCAAGAATACGGTTTACCCGAAGATATCGCCAGTTTCGCTATTCCCTTGGGAACGGTACTAAAACGCGATGGTTCGGCAATTTTACAGGGATTTAATGCTCTTTTTATCGCTCAGGTGTACGGAGTTCCTTTAAGTCCCTCTTTGTTATTAGCGATCGCATTGAGTGGTTTATTGGTTTCTTTTAGTACCCCGGGTGTACCGGGCAGCGCATTAATTACCATGACTACCGTATTATCGGCGGCGGGTTTACCATTAGAGGGGGTGGCTTTAGTTGCAGGGGTCGATCGCTTGACCGATGGCTTTAAAACCGTGTTAAATGTGATCGGTAATACAGTTAATGCCATTCTGCTCAATTACTGGGAATTAGGAGAAAAGGAAAAATCCCTAGAATCAAAAAACTAGCCTCATCTGGCCACGAAAGGCCCCTCGTAGAAGCTGGACAGGGGGCAAACTTTGATCGGGAATAACTGAATAGGCCGCCAGCTTGTTAGAGTATTGGGAGTAATTTTGAGCGAGCGATGATACTACAGCCTTTCCTTTCTTCCGCTTGGAGTCCTCATCTTCCCCTGTTAGCCTCGGCAGCTCCGGCCGAAACTGTCGATAGTGCCTTAGTTTTAGCCTGCGTGCTGCTGAGTTTGACCGTTATTTATTTCGCCTGTAAACTGGGGGGGGAAATATGCGTCCGATTCAACTTGCCTCCCGTGTTAGGAGAATTAGTCGGTGGCGTGATCATCGGGGTTTCTGCCCTAAAATTACTGGTTTTTCCAGAAGGAGGAGCGGGATTCGAGGATTCTCTCCTAATTCACTTCCTACAATTCACGTCATCCCTCACCCAAGAGGAATCTCCCGCCGTTTTTAGTGCTGCCAGTGAGGTGATTTCCGTCCTCTCGGAATTGGGGGTAATTATCCTGCTGTTCGAGATCGGTTTAGAGTCGGACTTGCAGGAATTAATTCGCGTCGGTCCACAGGCAGCTGCTGTCGCAGTGGTGGGGGTTGCGGTTCCCTTTTTGGTGGGTACTTTGGGTTTAATCTATATTTTCCATCTGGCCACCATTCCCGCTATTTTTGCTGGGGCAGCTTTAACCGCTACCAGTATCGGCATTACCGCCAAGGTTTTAGCAGAAATAGGGCAGTTATCGGCGAAAGAAGGTCAAATTATCATCGGGGCAGCGGTTCTCGATGATATTCTCGGTATTATCGTTCTCGCCGTCGTTGCTTCTTTGGTGAAGACTGGAGAAGTGCAAATTAGCAAAGTAATTTATCTAGTTATTAGTTCTAGCGCTTTTGTGGTGGGGGCGATCCTGATCGGTCGTTTTTTAAGCCCCTTTTATGTTCAATTAGTTAATAGCATGAAAACTAGGGGACAATTGCTCTTAGTTTCCCTGATTTTCGCTTTTATTCTTGCCTATATTGCCCAAGTTATCCAATTAGAAGCGATTCTCGGTTCCTTTGCTGCGGGCCTAGTCCTAGCAGAAACGGAAAAGCGATCGGAATTGGCAGAACAAGTGTTCCCGATCGCCGATTTATTCGTACCGATATTTTTCGTCTGTGTGGGGGCAAAAACCGATTTAAGTGTGCTTAATCCCGCTATTCCCAGCAATAGAGAAGGATTAGTCTTGGCCGCTTTCTTAATTGTCGTCGCGATTTTGGGTAAAGTGGTGACGGGGTTAGCCGTTTTCAGTAAGGAAAAACTCAATCGCTTGGCGATCGGAGTTGGCATGATTCCCCGGGGTGAAGTGGGTTTAGTCTTTGCTGGAGTCGGGGCTGCTAGTGGCGCTTTATCCCCCGCTACCGATGCGGCCATTATTATGATGGTGATCTTGACTACCTTTATCGCTCCGCCCCTGTTAAGGTTAGTATTTAAAGAACCCACCGCCAGTCCTCAATCAGTGAGCAGTTAGCAGTGAGCAGTGACCAGTGACCAGTGGCAGTGTTAAGTTACCAGTAGCAGTGTTAAGTGGCACTAACAGTGCCGTCTTTTCATTGATAACAAGGGCCGAATCTAAATCCTAATTTGTTAAGCTAAAAGCTTTCATGGACTTAGTTTCTAACCTTATTTTTAGGTAGGAGAATTGCCAGATTCTTTTTTGGAGCCTCTTGCCTATTACCTTCAGAAGCTGATAACTGATCACTGATAACTGATGACTGATAACTGATAACTGATCACTGATCAGAAACATAGCAGACCATGCCAACGTCCCATAAGCTTGTTTTTATTGATAGTCATTCTCAGAGCATTAAGGGAGCTATGGATGGCAAAAAATCGACAAAATCGTCCATTTTTACCGAAAAAAGGTAATTGATAACCGAGCAACGGGAGCATCGATCGTGAGATTTCATTGGTTATTCCTAAGCGCATTAACTTGGTTGCTGGTGGCGGCCCCTGCTTGGGCAGGCAAGCTCGTCTTTTGGCGATTCGACACCAATGAGAATCGTCTGGTGTTCACCACCGACAATCGAGTGCAACCGCGAGCGCAAATGATCACTAACCCCACCAGGATCGTGATCGATCTGCCCGGGATCAAGTTAGGGCAACCCAATATTAACCGGCCCATTGGCAATATCGTCAGAAGTGTCCGTATCGGTCAATTTGATGCGGAAACTACCCGTTTAGTGATTGAATTAGCCCCCGGCTACACCGTCGATCCTCAACAGGTAAAAATTCGCGGAATTTCGCCCACCCAATGGACAGTGGAACTGCCAGAACCCCAACCGATTCGGGAGGAAACGCAACCCCCCGTTACCCCCGATCCCACACCTCCCCCCGATCGCGGTTCCACCCGTCCCACTCCCCCACCTCCAGTTAGCCAGACGGACAACAACGATGATTTTCAGGTGACTCGCAATGGTCTTTTTGTCCGTTTAGAGCAAAATGGTGATGATCGATCAATCCGCAGTCAACGCAGCCGGGACGGCAAAAAAATCGAATTTGAATTACCCGGGGCCACTTTACCCAGCAGTCTCGCCGGTCAAACTATCCCCGTCAATCGCTATGGGGTCGGTGATATTCAATTCAGTCAGACTGCCAATCAACGGGCCAAGATTTCCCTGAGCGTTAATAGAGATAGCCCCGATTGGCAAGCTCTCTATAGTCGTTTTGGTGGCTTGGTTTTACTGCCTAGGGGTGGTCTGAGTGCCGTGGATAATATCTCCTCACCTCCCCCCACTCGGGCCAGCAATCCCAATCCTCGTCCCAACAATCCCCCCCCGAAAACTGCCAATAATCCCCCTTCTAGCAGTCGTTTGGCCACGATCTCCTCGATCGATCTGGCGGGTAATAACGATCGCCTCTTAATTCGTGGGGATTCACCCCTGAAAGCTAACGGCAGTGTTAACCGGGATGGGGTCTATGAACTACGCATCGAAAATGCTAAGTTAGCCGAGTCTTTTCGCGGTCCGCGCTTCGGTCGCTCTAGTCCCATCTATCAATTGCGGGTACGTCAGGAAAGCGCCAATAAGGTGCTGATTTTGGTACAGACCGCAGCAGGGTTTCAATTCGGTCGCCTCAATCAATCGGACAGTCAAACCCTAGCCCTAGAATTGTTCTCCTCCCGCAATTCTAGTCCCGTTTCTCAGGTTTCTGACTCCACCACTATACCTGTTCCTTTACCCGCCAATACGGGGCAATTTAACCCACCGCCGCGCCCCTCTAACCCCACTCCTAATCCCCCCCGACAACGCAATGGCCGCTTTTTGGTGGTGATCGATCCGGGCCACGGTGGTAAGGATCCGGGGGCGATCGGAATTGGTGGCCTTCAGGAAAAAAACGTGATTCTGCCCATTTCCCTAGAAGTCACCCGCATCCTGCAACAACAGGGCATCGATGTGCGTCTAACTAGAGATAGCGATTTTTTTGTCACCCTGCAAGGGCGCACGGATCTCGCTAACCAGATCGATGCCGATCTATTTGTCAGTATCCACGCTAACTCTATGGGGAAAGGACGACCGGATGTCAATGGCCTAGAGGTGTATTACTTCGGTGATCGCCGTTTATCGGACACCATCCATCGCAATATTGTCCGTAGTGTCGATATGCGCGATCGGGGGGTGCGTCGAGCCCGTTTCTATGTGCTGAGAACCTCGAAAATGCCCTCTACCCTCGTGGAAGTGGGTTTCGTTACCGGCGCTGAGGATGCTGCTAAGTTAGCCAATGTCAACTTTCAACGACAAATGGCGGCGGCGATCGCAGGAGGAATTATTGAATATATTCAACGAAATCTCCGTTAATGGTTAAATGATTGGAGCATTTGTTTACCGATCAAAAAATCCGTGTTTTAATATCATCAAATAAAGCTATTTTAGATCAGCGTTTTCCTCGATATTATCTATGAGAGAATCACAACTTAGTCCGATTGGTGTGTTTGATAGTGGTGTGGGTGGACTGACCGTTTTAAGGGAGTTGTATAAACAACTGCCCCAAGAATCGATTCTCTATTTCGCTGATACTGCTAGACTTCCCTACGGAACCCGTTCTAAAGGGGAAATTATCGAATTTGTCCGGGAAATTCTCACTTGGATGGGCGAGCGCCGGGTGAAAATGGTGATTATGGCCTGTAATACCAGTTCCGCCTTGGCTTTAGAAGAAGTAAGGGCCGAATTTAAAGATTTACCAATTTTGGGGGTAATTTTACCCGGGGCCAAAACTGCCGTTAAACAAGGAAAGCGCATTGGGGTGATTTCTACCCCGGCTACGGCTAAAAGTAATGCCTATAAACACGCGATTCAAGAAATCGATCCTACTGCCCAAGTTTGGCAAATTCCCTGTCCTGAATTTGTCCCTTTGATCGAGGCTAACCGCATTTTTGACCCCTACACCACACAAGTGGCTAGGGAATATCTTCAGCCTTTACTAGCAGAAAATATTGATACTCTGGTCTATGGTTGTACCCATTATCGCCATCTTTCCCCGGTTTTACGTCGTCTTTTGCCTAGTTCCGTGCGCTTGGTAGATCCCGCCGCTTCCGTTGTCCGAGCGGCGGAAAAAGAGCTAGAATTATTAGGCCTAAAAAATCTCGAAACACCCCTACCTACTAACTTCGCAGTTAGCGGTGATCCTGATACTTTTGCCCGTTTATCTCGTCAATGGCTAGGTTTTTCTCCTACGGTAGAAAAGGTTTATTTACCTGTCCCCGTTTTATAGCCGTCAGCCTTTTCAGTGAGCAGTAATCAGTTAGAAAAGGCAGAAGGCAAAAGGCAAAAGGAAACCAGATCCTTGCCCCCATCTCCTGACGACCGACTCCTATCTCCCCACTGATAACTGATAACTAATCACTGATTAGGAGTTGATTTTAGCTTTTCTGGCGATCGCGAGTAATACCATTTTTCAAAAGTAATGGCAGAGATGGTTAATTGCCCTCACCCCCAACTCCTCTGCCAGAAAAGAAGAAAAGTGTAATATACTTGCCACGAATAAAGAAAAATGGTATAAGAGGTAGATCAGTAGTAGATACACCATTGGTAACACTAAGGTCATGGTAGGCATTGTTTGATTAGGGAGGAGAGAAGATAGTTAAAATTAGGTAGACTCGACCCTTCTCCATTGATCATTGAATCACTAGCGACAAGAAAACTAGCCAAATCTGCAAACAGATCGAGCTTATCAGTCAGTCACTCTGCCAAAAGACTGGGATCGAGTTGGACAGGTAATAGTCTTCAGCTCCATTCTTCCCACCAAAAACCGACGAGAAAAAACTCCTCATCTTAACAATTTATAGGTGAGAACTGGGGGTTAATTTCTCGCAACTGCCACTATGAACTTAACATAAGTTGTTAAGGACTGGAAAAAAATTTTTTAATACCATTTTTCAAAAGTAATGGCAGAGATGGTTAATTTCCCTCATCCCCAACCCTTATCCTCTTCTGGGAGATGGGAGTAATACTAAATCCGGTAGTGATCCGATAGTAGTGGTGAGCTATCTTGCTTATCTAGCCTGAGTTGTGTAGAATATTGACTAATAAAAATAATTACCTGACAAATGTCAAGAATTTGCTTTTTATGATTGCTGTTTTTATCAATATCTTCTCTT
>NZ_JADBUB010000194.1:0-17852 GCF_020245865.1 Microcystis sp. M169S2 | reverse complement strand
TGGGAGTGATCAGGGGGAAAATTGAGGTACTTTTTCCCTGAAAATTAGGTAGTTGACCACCTGAAAATCGGTAAAACCCTACACCCCACACCCCACACCCCACACCCTACCCCCAGGAAAAACTTTTTCAGCAGACCCTATCTAGAAGCGATCAATCTTTCTGTCCTTTGGGTCTTTGTGGTTCGTTCCAGTTGGTCTCGCGTAGCGAGCGCGTTGCGACCGCCAGCAGGAATGTACCCTATAATACATTTTACCCACCAAACCCAAGAGAGCCAAACGTAGATAAATTAATTGAGATTACCTACTTAATTAAAAATTAACTTCATTTTGATGCACGGAATCCAAATAAAACTTGATTACATCTTCCGATGCACCCTGACATTGCAACTGGCCTTTATTCAGCCAAATTGCTTGATCACAAGACTCTTGAATTAAAGTCAAATCGTGGGAAACTACTAAAATAGTAGCGTTAGAATTCCAGAATTTTTTTAAACGTCGTTTACACTTATTTTTAAAACTTTCATCCCCGACGGAAAGGACTTCATCAAGAATAAGAATATCGGGGTGAACCTCTGTGGCGATCGCAAATCCCAAACGAGCCACCATCCCAGAAGAAAGAGATTTAACCGGGGCCCCCATGTATTCTTCTAATTCAGCAAAGTCGAGAATATCTTTGGTTTTTTCCTTCATTTCCTGACGAGAAAATCCCAGCATTACCCCATAGAGAATAATATTATCTATTACTGGTAAATCTGGATCAAAACCCGCTCCTAATTCAATTAGAGAAGCAATTTGTCCCCTGACTCTCACCTGTCCTTTTGTCGGTTCTAGAATACCACAAATAACTTTTAGGAGAGTAGATTTTCCTGCGCCATTAGCTCCAATGATACCTAATTTTGCTCCAGAATTAATGACTAAATCTATATCATCTAGAACTAATTTTTTGGCAGGTTGACGATATTTGCCTTCAAGAAGAGAGAAGATTGTCCTTTTTAGATCGTAGGAAAATTCTTCTTGAGTGCGTCTTTCGAGAGACACTTGATCGAGTCGAATTACTTCTGTCATTTATAATAAATCCATAAATAAATGTCGCCATAGTCGGAAGCAAGTCCAACCAATTCCTAAGATAATGATCCCACCGAGTAGAGATTGAAAAATCAAACCAAAATCTGGTAATCCGGGGGAAAGGGACAATTGGCGAATACTTTCAATTACTGGTAATAATGGGTTTAATATCAGGAATGGTTGTACGGAAGGAGGAATAATTTCTGGGGGATAGAAAATCGGACTGCTAATCCAAGCGACAAAACAAACAATCTCGTAAAAATAGGGTAAGTCTCTGAAGAAAACGTAGAGGGTACTAACAAAGAAACCCACTCCCGTGCAAACCAGAGAAAGACCGATCACGGGAAAAATCAGAGCAATTACATTAAGTAAACTTTGAGACTTCCAGAGAGTTACTATAGCCAAAAGGGGAAAGATACTAATAGCAAATTGAAAAATATTTGCCACTACCATGGAAACGGGAAAAATGCTAACTGGCAGACGAATTTTATTTAAAATACTGCCATTACCAACGATACTAGGTAAAGCTTGGTTAGTGGAAGCATTAAAAAAATTTATTACTACTAAACCAGTGAAAGCCGCTAGGACATAGTTAACTAGAGAATTATCAAAATAAGAGGCGAAAACCGTGCCGAAAATTGCCGTGTATAGTGCCGTCATAATCAGGGGATTTAACAAAGACCAGTAAACCCCCAGAAAAGAACCCCGATAGCGTCCCTTGAGATTACGTTCCACTAGAACACTAAGCAATTCGTAATATCGCCGCGCTGTTGACCATCTAGTTTTTGCTTGGAGATCGGTCATAGGGATAATTGTCATCTCGTCAGTATTCAGTGCCTTATTCTAAACGATTACCGTCAATTTTGTCTATCGATCGAGGGAGTACTCTAGTTTTTATCCAGTCCCCGACGACTCTCCCTCTCCAGAAAAAGTTCCCTTCTTGGTCGATTTATCTGGCTCAAAAAGCTTAAAAATTGCTAAAAGCCTCTTTTTTTAGGGTTGAATTCGGTTTTTAGGGACAGCCTCAGCTAATTGACCTAGACTCTAAGCTGTTAAGTATTTAAATTGCTTGTTGAGATGAGGCAAGAGGCAACAGTAAAGGGATTGGGGGAAATTCAGCTAATCTAAAGATAGGCAGTTAAAATGTGTCTTAGCTTATCAGGTTGCCCCATAAAATTGACACCAGATCAAAGCCAAGAAATGCCGATTTAAACACAGCTAATCTCAGAAAAACTGGAGTCAAAAACCGATAACTGAACAACTTCCTAATAGCCAAACCAAGAATTTAATCTAATTGATGTCCCGTCAGTTCCACAAAGATATCTTCGAGGTTGGAAGGGCGGCACATTACTCCAGTTTTATCACTCAAAGTGTCCAGATAAGAGTTAGCATCGGCCACAGTGGGGAAGAATTTATAATCGATTTTATCGCCAACTTGTTTGATAACTAAACCCTCGCCATACTTAGCACGAAAATCCGTTAGAGTTCCTAATTCGATTAATTTGCCCGCATCCATAATGCCAATTCTGCCCGGTTTTCCTGCGGCGTTATCCTGACAGAGAAATTCCACTTCTTCCATGTAGTGAGTGGTTAACAAAATTGTCATTCCTTGCTGGTTTAAATCGCGAATTACTTCCCACAAACGACGACGATTTTGGGGATCTAAACCGACAGTCGGTTCATCGAGAAAGAGGATTTTTGGTTCGTGAAGAAGAGCGCGAGCAATCTGTAAACGTCGTTTCATCCCTCCGGAAAGAGTTTTGGCAAGGGCAGATTTTCGATCGCTTAAACTGACATAATCTAAATAGCGATCGATTAATTCCTGTCTCTGGGGATTGGGGATATGGTGCATCCGTCCGTGAAATTCCATATTTTCCCAGACGGTTAATTCCCCATCAACGCTAATCTGTTGTAAGACTACCCCAATATTTTTCTTTACCTGATCGCGGTATTTTTTGACATTATACCCCGCCACTTCGATTTCTCCTTGACTTGCTTCGGTTAGAGTGATAATCATGCGGATTGTCGTCGATTTTCCCGCACCGTTGGGACCGAGCAAACCAAAGATTTCCCCTTTTTCGATGGCAAAGGAAAGCTCGTTAACTACTGGGAGATTATTATAGATTTTAGAAACGCGATCGAGAGCAATAGCGGCGGTCATAGTTACAAAAGTTAATATTCTAGCTATGGATTAGTGTAACCGAATTAGCCCAACTCGACGGCGATTTTATCCTTCCCCCTCGGGATCATCCTATTGACTTTGGTTTGACATCTTCACAATCAGATTAGAATACGGATAAAAAATCTTGACTTTGCTGGTATCAGATGCGAGTTTTTCTGCCAATTCTGTGTTTATGTCTAGGAATAGGGGAATTTTTCCTCAATCCCCCCATTAGTCCCGTCAATTCCCTTCCCACAACCACGGTAACTCGAACGGAAACTCGTTTGCTGCTAAATTTAAAAAAAAGACGGGTTTTTGTTTACCAAGGACAGAAAATGATCGCTTCTTACCCAGTGGCGATCGGTCGTCCGGGTTGGGAAACCCCGACGGGACAATTTAGGGTGATTCAGATGGTGCGGGAACCAGTCTGGGAACATCCTTTCACTGGTCAACTGGTGCCATCGGGAAAAAACAACCCCTTAGGGGCCCGTTGGATTGGATTTTGGACCGATGGCGCGAATTTTATCGGTTTTCACGGTACACCCCAAGAAAATCTCATCGGCCGGGCCGTATCCCACGGTTGCGTCAGGATGCGCGATCGAGATATAAAAGCTTTATTTGAAAAGGTACAAATCGGCACTTCGGTGATAGTAATCGCTCAATAAGTAGGGTCTGCTGAAAAAGTTTGTTGGTGAGGTTAGGAGTTGGTCGTCGGTCGTCAGTCCTGATGAAAAAATTTTCACCCCCACAGATTAAAAAGGTTTCCTTCCCTACACCCCACACCCCACACCCCACACCCTACACCCTCTTTCAAGTCAGGCGTAATTTAGATAGTCAACAGTTTAAAATGAGAGAAACTGAGCCAAGAGGATAATCGGTGAATATTATTGAACTAATCGGGATCGTGGCGGGAATATTAACCACTGTCTCCTTTTTACCCCAAGTGATTAAAACTTGGCGTTATCGTTCGGCTAAGGACTTGTCCTTAACTATGTTTATTTGCTTTTGTCTGGGGGTTTTTCTTTGGCTCATCTACGGCCTTTATATGAACAGTAAACCGATTATTATTGCTAATTTTGTTACTTTTATCTTAGCGGGGACAATTCTCTATTTTAAGATTAAATATGATTAAAATAACTGACAATCCCTTGCGGCCTTATTGGCTCACGTCATGACAATTCTACAATTTATTGCGCCATCTAGGGGCGCGGATAGGATTTTTAGGTTAATTTATTGTTAAGATGATCATCTTTGACCATTGAGACCAAATTTGGGGTCAAGAAACATGAGCGATCGCATCGAGTGGATTAATGCCCTGTCAACCCGTCCCTCCCTAGAAGCGGCGGTGACGGAAGTAGTGGAAAAAGTGACAGATAAGTTAGTTGGATCGGCAGATCTAGCCATAATTTTTATTTCTTCTGCCTATGCCAGCGACTATCCCCGTTTAGTTCCCTTAATCTTGGATAAACTCCCTGTTCCTGTGCTGATCGGCTGCGGTGGGGCGGGGATTGTCGGCATGGGTGACAGGGAAAAAGCGCGAGAAATCGAAGCGAGTCCGGCTTTAAGTCTCACCGTCGCCCATTTGCCTAATGTGGAAGTGCAGCCCTTCTATATTGAAGCGGCGGAAATGCCCGATCTCGACAGTTCCCCCTCTAGTTGGACAGAATTATTAGGGGTAGAAGCGGCCAAAAATCCCCAATTTATCCTTTTAGCCGATCCTTTTTCCAGTCGCATCAATGATCTGTTAGAGGGTTTGGATTTTGCCTACCCCGGTTCGGCCAAAATCGGCGGTTTAGTCAGTGGTGGCATGATCGAACGTTCTGGGGGTCTATTCTACCACGATCAACAAAAACCCCGTAATAGCTATCTCTATCGTCAGGGAACCGTAGGAATCGCCCTTTCTGGCAATATTATCGTCGAAACTATCGTCGCCCAGGGTTGTCGTCCCATTGGACCGATTTATCAGGTGAGTGAGGGAGAACGCAATATTATCATCTCCATGACTGGTAAAGGGGCCGATGGGACTCCGCAACCACCTTTAAATCTACTGCGGGATTTAATCCCCTCCTTAAGCGAAAAAGACCGGGAATTAGTGCAAAACTCCCTTTTTATCGGTATTGCTAGGGATGAGTTTAAAATGCAGTTGCGGGCTGGGGATTTCTTAATTCGCAGTGTTTTGGGAGTAGATCCTCGCCAAGGTGCGATCGCAATTGGCGATCGAGTTCGTCCGGGGCAGCGGGTACAATTTCACCTGCGTGATGCCGACACTTCCGCCCTAGATTTAGAATTACTTCTGCAAGCTTTTCCCCGAGACAAACCTAATAGCTCAGAGGTACTAGGTGCTTTAATCTTTTCCTGTCTCGGTCGCGGGGAAAATCTCTACGAAAAACCGGACTTTGATTCGGGTCTTTTTCAGCGTTATTTCGCCAATGTTCCCCTCGCCGGTTTCTTTGGCAACGGAGAAATCGGGCCTGTGGCTGGTCGCACTTTTTTACACGGTTATACCTCGGCTTTTGCCCTCTTTCGTCAGGGAATTTAATGTTATACTAAATAGTTAGTACGCTAGGGAGTAGAACGATGGTAAAAGCCCAATCTTTCTCTGAGTCGGAGATTATCTATGCCGATAGTGATGGTAAACCGATGGCCGATAATACCAAACAATTTCGCTGGATTGTGACGATTAAGGAAAATCTCGAATGTTTATTCGCAGACAATGACCATGTGTTTATCGCCGGCGATCTGCTGTGGTATCCGGTCGAGGGGGATAATAAAATCTGTCAAGCGCCGGATGCTATGGTGGTGTTTGGCAGACCCAAGGGCGATCGAGGTTCCTATAAGCAATGGTTAGAAAACCAGATTGCGCCGCAGGTGGTCTTTGAAATTCTCTCTCCGGGCAACACTAAAGCTGAAATACGCCGAAAATGGCAATTTTATCAGCGTTTTGGCGTAGAAGAATATTATCTCTACGATCCCGATGCTAATTATCTACAGGGTTGGTGGCGGAGGGGTGATCAATTGGAGATGATTCCCGCGATCGATAATTGGCAGAGTCCGCTTCTACAGATTCGTTTTCAACTGGAGAGTCCCCAGTTAGCTATTTTTTATCCCGATGGCTCCCGGTTTTTGACCACCCTAGAAATCAAGCAAAAGGCTGAATTAGCCGAACAAAGGGCCAGGACTGCCGAACAGCAAGCCCAACAGGAACGGCAACGGGCCCGGGAAGCTGAGGCAAAATTAGCCCGCTTAGAGGCGCAATTACAGGCCCTGGGGATTAATCTAGAGGAAAGCTAACGAGAGGCGGGAAGGACGGGATTTAACCACTGGAGAATCTCATCTTTGAGACGGGAATTATCCCGGGCAAGTCCCTGTTTTAACCATTGGCCGATCGCATCGAGGGGAGTAAATACTTCTCCGGTTTGCCAACTGACATCTTGACTCAAGGGAGTGAGATGATTACCCGGGAGAGTTCGCAGGGCAATTAAATCATTAAAGCGTTTTTTTAGCAGGGGATTTAATACCAGCGATTGATCGATCGTGTCGTCTTGAAAACGGATTAAAAGATTGCGACGAATGGCATAATCTTGGAAAATTAACTCGTTTGTTTCTTCGGGGGAAGGGGTAAATTCGAGGTTAAAAGTGGTGTCAATTTGTAAAGGTTCGATAAAAGGAATAGCCCGACGAATGGGATAATTATTAAAGGAAATGAGGATATTTCCTTCCCGTTCCACTTCGTAGAGACTACCGATTAATAAATGTAGTTTACAACCCATACTGTGACCCAATCCGTAGATGGGGAGATAACCTTGGGGCAGACTATGATTCCAGCGCAGACGTTCAATAATATTATCAAAACGGTTTAAAACTGTGCGGGCGATCGATTTGTGATCGAGGGTATTAACAAAGGGAGTAGCGACAATAGCGTATCCTGAATTCCCAAGACTTTCTAATAACCAACGATAGGTAATATTCGGGGCCGCCGCTACAAATGCCCCCCCTAAAAAGTGAATGATACCCCGGGGACGACGGGGGAGAAAAACCCAATTACCTGCTATTTCTTGCCAATTCATAATTAGTTATCAGTTAATTAATAACTTAGTCACTCACTAAATAAATACCACTTCATATTATACTAAATCTTGTTTAAAAGGGATAGGAGATTAGCCAGAGATTGCCACGGCTGGATAAAGATGACTGCTTGCCCAAGTCATCAAAGATCTGGATGAATAGTTCTAGGCTAGTTTTTTCTTAATAAAAGCCACTAATTGAGACATTTGTTTCTTGATAGTTTCCATTTCTGTTTGCATTTGGGCAATTTGGGCATGGAGAGTCTGAATATCGGTGCTATAATCCCCGGTGAGTTCCTCTAGTTTCGGGCTAGAAACTGTTGGTTTGGGAGAATACTGTTTTGCCTTGGCTATCGCTTCTTTAATCGCTTGTAGCAATTGTTTTTGGTCGAAAGGCTTCTCAATAAAGGCAAAATACTGGAAAGGTTCGGGTATTTTCTCTACTAGCTCCTCTTTCCGTCCCGACATCAACACTAGGGGAATACTTTTGAGATTATCTTCGCTTTGGATTTGCTGAAACACCTCCCAACCGCTCATTTTTGGGAGAAGGAAGTCCAAAATAATCAAATTTGGGTTTTCGGTACGAATGAGATTATAGCCCTCTAATCCGTCTTTAGCTTCGAGGAATTCAAAGTTACCCTCTGGTAACATATCGCGAACGCGCATCCTAATCACTTTACTGTCATCGATAACGAGAATTTTATGATTTGACACGATAGACACCTTAGACAAGAGACAATAGATAAACTCGATGATTCGAGGGGATATTGGCGAAAACTTTCGGCATAGGCATTGAGGATTCCCAAAAAACCCTTAGAAACTAAGATACACCATAAAGAAAAAACCTCGGTTAATGTCCGAGGCTGCTGTTGTAGGAGAACTCAATGCAAAACAAAAGGAAGATACCAAAACCAAAGAGGTTTTTATCGGTAAATCACCTTTGTTGTCCCATTGTAACCCCTGTTTAAGCGTATCGGGAGGAAGTAGCACTTTTTAGGGCTAAATAACCTAAACCGAGACATAAAAGCGCATTTACGCCCAAAAATGCCTGAGCGATTCTACCGGAACCTAACCAGATCAGAGTAGGATCGATAACGGCACTGATACCTAAACTCACCGCCATGGCTAAACTAACCCCCACCGCCAACCATTTTGCACGGGGATGACCTAAAAGCAGGGCAATCAGGACAAAAGGCAGGATAACACTGGCAAAAAGCGGATTAAGGGCAGAACTGCCCTGAATAACGCCTCCTAGGTCAGAAAGAGAACTCCCCATGACTCGGAAAGGCCATTGGGGTAAATCGAAGATATAAAGACCTCTGAGGAAAAATAAGCCAGAACTGCCAAAAATTAGACCAGCATTCAAAAATCCGTTCCAGGAGAAGGGAAAATAACTTCTTAGCCACCAAGCAAGAAGATAAGAACCCAAAACCATGGCCATTTTGGGCAAAACCGCCACTGCGCCGCCATCAATCCAGAAACGGGGGTTGAGATAACCGTTATCGCGCAACCAACGCCAAAAATCCCGGAAAGTAATCTGTCCTTTTAGGGCCAATTGTAGAGCATTGCCCGCGTCTAATTGTCCGGCCCCAAAATGATTAAAGGGATCATCATTGATCTTACGGGCTGACTGTTGCAAAACCTCTAAAACTGCACTGGGTTCTTTAATTCCCGCAGCTTTGATTAAAGCTACCACCCCAGCAACGTGAGGGGCTGCCATGCTGGTTCCCTGAAAACCGAGGAACGCCGGTTCCCCCCCCTTAGCGGGATCGATGGTTTCTTGGATAATTTTACCCGTATCGGAGCCGCCGGGGGCAGCAATATCGATTCCGGCTCCGAAATTAGAATAGGGGGCCTTATTTCCGGAGGCATCTACCGCAGAAACGCCGATAACGTGGGGAAAACGGGCAGGATAGGCGGCGGAATTATCATCGGCATTACCGGCAGCAGCGACGATTACCACACCTTTACTATAGGCATATTCGATCGCCTCTTTCATTACTTGGGTTTCGCCTCCACCCCCTAAACTCATATTGATGACATCGGCTTTATTATCGACGGCAAAACGGATCGCTTCGGCAATATCTCCCACACTTCCCCCACCCGTCCCGGAAAGCACCTTGAGGGGCATAATTTTGGCTTTGTAGGCGATGCCGGCCACCCCGTAGTTATTATTGGTCGATTGGGCAATTGTTCCCGCTACATGGGTTCCGTGACCGTTATCGTCCTCGGCATTGCTGCGATCGTTGACGAAGTCGTAGCCTTCCACAAACTCGGTTTCTCGCAGATCGGGAACTTTTGATACACCTGTATCAATAACGGCGACGGTGATCCCTTCACCGTGATTTTCTTCCCAAGCGCGTTCGATGTTAATTCCTCGCAGGTTCCACTGTTTGCTATAGTCGGGGTCGTTAGGGGCGATAAAAGCATGATAAATATAATCGGGTTCGATCGATTCAGTGTATTTTTTTAGGTCGGAATTGCGGAGAGTTTTCAGAAGTTTGCTATCTCCTGCCACGGTGTAAAGATGTTCATCGATGGAAAAAATACTATTTAAACTGGTGGTTTTTCCCGCTTTTTTGTTGATAGCATTTAACTGCTCATCGAGGACGCTGACGGGTACATCGTCCTTAAAGTCGATCAAAATTGATTGATATTCGCCCCGATTTGCTAATCCAGTAAAGTTAAAGAGAGCAAATCCTAGACCGATAATGAATAGGGTTAACAATAAAATTTTTTTCATAGATTTCCTAAGAATTGATCATTACAAGCCAAGATTTTTTTAGTTTCGATCAGAGAATCCGAGGGAAGTTCCCCTGTTTTTGTCGCAGTTGAAGATAGGACTAACCAATTACAAAAAGTCACCTGTTGTTTATTTTAAGCTCGATCGCCGATCGCTGTTAATTGCCGACTGGCAAAAATAGCTTCATAGTAGCGATAATGTTTAAATTCGAGGAGATTATAGAAAGGATCCTCTAGGAAAAAGGTTTTATGTTCGGTTATCTCCCCAGCAAAGCGAGTTTTTGGTTCTAGATAAAATTTTAGTTGATTGACTCGTGCTTGTGCGAGAAGATTGTCCCAATCGCTGGCATCTGGCAGAATTAGACCGAAATGGCGAGGATAAATGCTATTTTGGGGAGTAAGAGGCATTTCGGTGACGTGAGCGACTACCTGATGACCATAGAAATTTAAGATAATCGCTTTCTCGGTTTCCCTTCCCGCTAAACAACCTAAACCATCACAGTAAAAGCTTTTAGCGGTGGACACATCGGTGATCGGAATAGCGAGATGAAAAATTGCAGGTTGATTCATGGCGATCGAGTTTATCCGCATTCTATTAGGTTCTATTGTAGCGATCGAAGGGCGACCCTTCCAGGAATTTTTTTTAAAATTGGCAATTACCTAAAGTTTGCAGAATAAATCTAAAAACCTTGTTGGATAATATATTTAGGCTTTTTTGACATCAAAAAGTGCCGACTCTTAGAGTAATCACAGGGAAATTTTAGGCACTTTTTCCCTGAAAATTAGGTAATTGACCCCCTCAAAATCGGTAAAACCCCACACCCCACACCCTACACCCCACACCCCACACCCCACACCCCACACCCCACCTAAAGACTTTGCGCGATTCTAAAACCAGCGTGTTGATAAAAATTCCGGCGAAACCAATTGCGATAGTAGGGTAGGATTTCTGTGCCGTTAGTCACCCAAGCTCCTCCTAACATCATTTTATGTTGACTATTAAAGAAAGGAGTGGAATTGTCAGCATAGAGGTAATGGGGTTGAAAGTCAGTTAAGGGATTAAAATCATCTTCTAGCCATTCCCAGACGTTACCGCGTAAGTCATAAATTTCTGAGTTATTGCCCGTATTTTTTAACATTCCCACGGGAGTGGGAGAACAGAATTTTAAATTGAGGTTATAGTCATCAAATTTATCGTTTTCTAGGGTATAACATCGATTTTTTTGACTGCCATAGGTGACTAAATTCCACTCAGCTTCCGTCATTAAACGTATTCCTTGACCTTGAAAACGACAGTAAGCGATCGCTTCATAATAGTTCACTTCTACTGGCCAATCCAGAGGTAAATCGAGAACATCAAACATGGCTCGATATTGATAATTTCCTCCCTCATCTACCAGCCAAAATTTAGGATACTTGACTTGATAATGATTTTTCCATTGCCAAGCTTCCTCATCCCAATAACTGGGATTTTCGTAGCCACCATTATGGACAAATTCTTTAAATTCTCCGTTGGTAATCATATATTTACTCACCAGAAAATTGTTAACTTGAATTTGACGATAACCATACTCGTTGTCCCAACCATAAACAGGAGAATCCTGGGGTTTACCAATTTCTACTATTCCCCCAGAAACCTCCACCATTTGATTAGGATAAGCTTGACCAAAAGAAGGGGCATAATGCCAACCAGAAGGACGTTGCAGACAGTCTAACGGCAGTTGTCTGAGTAACATTGAAGATGTTTCAAAGTGAACACGCTGATGCTCGATTCCCATCATTAATGACCAGAGAGAATGCTGCGGATGAATAGGAAGATTGAGGGGGATATTTTTAATTATTTCGACCACAATTTCATAGACTTGTTGCCGATATTCCCACACTTTAGCCACCCCGGGCCACTGAATATGGGCGATAGCGGAGTTTAATTCTTCAGAAGTTGCCGGATCTACTCCCACTCCAAACAATAATTCATAGTCAGGATTAGGGCTTTTTTTTAATAGGTTAACCAGCTGCAATTTATTTAGATAAAAAGCGGCAGCATGACCTAAATAAAAGATGAGGGGATTTCTTAAATCATCAGGGTTACAATAAAAAGCTTCTTCTTTGATGATGCTTTTTAACAGCATATCTTCTAATTGCCAAGCATTTTCAAAATAGTCCAGTATATTTTCTCGACTACAGTTACTTAGAGAGATAGGAGCCTGTGCTTGAATCTTTTCCATGTTTTTGTGCCTCTATTACTGATGATAATGTTTTCGTTAATTACAGGGATAACTGACAGAGAATTAACCCAAATAAATTTTCAGGATCGGTGAAAACCTTGAGCGGGTTTAATCCCTTTGATTCTAGGTCTTTTTGCATAGTTTCTAGGTTGAATTTACGCGAGATTTCTGTTAAAATACTTTCCGACGCTTCAAAATTAACTGTTAAATCGAGTTTTTTAAGGTGAACAGGGTGAGTTTTTTGACAAATTAAATACATTTCAATTTGAGATTGCTCTTGATTATAGATAGCTTGATGACTAAATAAATCAAGATTAAAATCAGCTTGAAAACGCCAATTTAAATGGGAAAGCATATTTAAATTAAAAGCGGCCGTCACCCCTTGAGCATCATTATAAGCTGCTTCTAAAATTGCCACCGGTTTTTGCAGATCAATCCCTAATAAAAAATAATCTCCAGCTTTTAGGACAGTGGCAATTTTTTCTAAGAATTTATCACATTCAGCCGCAGAAAAATTACCGATAGAACTTCCCAAGAAAAAAATCATTCTGGTATTATCGGAAGGGTTTTGACAATAGTCTAGGGCCTGTTCATAGGTTCCAATTAACCCCTGAATGGGTAAATTAGGATATTCTTTTTGTAATTCTATGGCACTAGCTTTGAGAATAGTTTCACTAACATCGATAGGTACATATTTAGAGGATTTTTGCTGTTGATAATAAGCGTTCAATAACAGACGAGTTTTAGTGGAACTACCACTACCTAATTCTATCAATTCGCAGGCTCCTGTATAAGCGACAATTTCTTGAGCATATTCTTGGAGAATAGCCGCTTCTGTCCTAGTGGGATAGTATTCTGGCAATTGACAGATTTCTTCAAAAAGTTGCGAACCTTGCCGATCATAAAAATATTTAGATGGTAAACTTTTGGGGGTTTTAGTTAATCCTTCAATCACATCTTTGCCATCATCTCTAACTATATTTTGTCCCGTAGCAGCGGTGGCTAAATACTCAATTTGTAACAGTTCTTGGTTAGATTGTTTAAGTTGCATAGATTCTCCAGATTATTCTCCAGTTTTTTGATTGTTCTCGATCGATACCGAGGATGAAATCCACTTTGACAGCTTGAATACTGGCAGAGATTATCATTCCCCGGTAATCTTACCACTAAAACGCCGCAAAATTTACCTCTTGTCTAGATAGACAAAGTTTATGGATACTCAATAAAAGCTGTTAAATTGATCGCCAGTAAGCTGATGCTATTCAAGTAAAATTACTGGTTTAATTAATCAGTAAAGACTGCATTTCCTCTAAAGTAAGATTTTCTTGAATATAGCGAGGATTAAGGGGATGATAGGGACTAGCAAGACGATCTATCCTAATAATTGTCGCCATTTCAGGAATGAGCGGAATATCGGGATCGTAGGGGGTGCTGCGGGTAAGGGAACTAGAAAAACCCTTAAAAATAGAGATTTCTTCTTCCTCCCCATCCACAGCAATAGTCACTAATAAAACCTCGTGGGGATTTTTGAGGGTGTATTGTTCGAGTTGTTGACCAATATTCATAGAAAAATGGCTAATCATCGATAGCTAAAGACCTACTGTTGTAAAGCTGAACGTCCCTGTTTGCCAAGGCGAATAAGAAGAAAATGGGCAAAATAGAGAGTATAAAAAGAGAGACCAACTAAACCAAAAAAGCCCAAAACATTAGCGGTAGCTTCTGAATGAAAAATCTCGCGAAACTGCCAGGGTGCTTCCTGCCAAACCTGACAATAGGGAGAATTTAGCAATTCCCCTGACATAGCACAGGAGAGAAAAGGTAAGGTAGAAATTGCGCCCAAAGGACAATAAATCGTTACTGCCCAACGCCAAGCAGTGGTGACAAATTTAATTGGACTGGCGGGTAAATCTTTAATTTCATCGTTAATATCTACCCAAAACCAGAGAGAAATCGGGATTAAAATCTTAGCTAAAAAACTGGTGACAAAACCAATCGGCCAGGAAGCAATCATTAAATATACGGTAATTAACAAAAGACTAGCCACTCGCCAATAGATAATCAACAATTTCTGTAATGATTCGATTTTTGCAAATAAAGACCAAATTAACAAAATTGCCGGAATAATCACCGTAAATAGGACGGCTAAACGATAATCTATCCAAACGAGAGGACGAAACCAAAGTTGATTCATAAACTATTTAGACATAATTACACTGTCACCATTTTACTGTCTTCCGGTGCGGGAGCCAAAATCGGCCACAGCTTGACCAACAAACAAAAAAACGAGGGGCGATCTCTTTATAGCTGAGATCGCCCTAAAGCTAGGATTCTACTGTGAGGAGAGAAAAAACCGCTGCCCGACTCCATTAATCGTCATAAACGCGACACTCGGCGGCATCGGGATTATCATCACAATACTTTTCGAAGTAGGTTTTTTGGGGGTGGTCTTGACGTTGGTGAGCTGCTTCTGCTTGTAATTCTTCCACCGCATCCCAAGCGGCGGCGCATTCGCCAGAGGTGGCACCTTCCGTACTACAGACGGTTCTGGCGTTTTCTAGCTCTTCTTGAATTTTATCTTGGATATTGCTCATGATTCCTCTGGAATTGATCTATTGACACTCTAACAATTATACAGCCACGTTCTCAAACCACAGGATCGGTTATCCCACTCGATCGCCCTTCCTGTGCTATTGAGCCGATCCTAGCGCAGGGGAATTTAAGATCAAGATTTCCTGACTAGGCCAATTTTTAGCCCAGATTTCGCACTGGAGAAACGCCACAGGGATTTCTCCCCGGGATAGACAGCGAGCAGAAGCATATATCGACTTATTTAGGGTTTGCTGAATAAATCTAAAAACCTTGTTGGGTAAAACTTTTAGACTTTTTGTCAATCAAAAAGTACCAGGTATGGGAGTGATCAGGGGGAAAATTCCGGGACTTTTTCCCTAAAAATTAGGTAATTGGCCACCTCAAAACCGGTAAAACCCCACACCCCACACCCCACACCCCACACCCTGCCCCCACCGAAAAACTTTTTCAGCAGACCCTATTTAGGCCGTCTTACCAGTCTCGATGCTCCCTTAGACAGGGTGGCGCAGATCGAATAAGTTATTCTAGGGACTAGGGGAAAAAGACTGTTTTGCTGGCAATAGTCAGCATTCCTGTCACCAAAATGCCGACAATGCTAAGGAATCCAATGGTGGTAATGTTGACTCGTGCGTTGAGATCGTCAACCTGCTTTTCTAGTCGCGTAACTTTGGCATCTAAGGCCTTAATATCCCCTTTAATTTCTCCACTCTATCAATATTTTCTCGGTCGAGCATTTCTACTCTAGAATGAAAGATATTGCCATCCCCGTTAGGGAATTTCTCAGAAACTTGAGGTATATTAAGTGTGACATAATCACAGTTTCGCATTTAACCTTCATAACCTAGAATATGAATATCATTGACGCTTTAAATCTCAAAAAACCCCAAGATTACCCCTCTAGAGAAGCTTATCAGCAAGACGTTGTCAAAGCGGTACAGGTATTGATGCGTCTAGGTATTATGGATAGTCCCTCGGCCGATTTAACCGCTTCCCTAGACTCTATCCTTGAGAAATTACAAGAGGATGAACTGACTATCTACGGTAGAAAACGCAGTAAACAGGAAATTATCGCCGATTTAAAGCAAGTTAATAGTGAAATTGCCGAACTCGATCGAGAAATAGCCGACTTAGAATGGCAAATTGCCCTCAAAAAAGCTGAAATATCTGTTAATGAAACATCTTAGGGGTTTTTATCTTGATTCTGTTTCGTTTTCTCCAAACTGAGCGCAATAATCATCCGCACTAATAAACTTCATCGTGAGTCCCAATTGACTCCAAAAGAATTGCCTGTTTCTGCTCATATTCAACGAATTTAAAGACAATTCTTAAATCATAGCCCACACTACAAGCATAAGAGTCTTTAAGCTCCCCTTTTAATTTGTGTGTTCTTAATCGAGGTTGAGATGGATCTACGGATAATAAAGCTAAAGTTTCTTGGATATTTTGAGCTAAAAAAGCCTGTTTTTTCACAATTTTTCGAGCATTTCTAATAAATATATTGGAGCGTAATAAAACAAAATTCACGAAAGAATTTCCTCCATGATTTGTTCAGGTGTCAGGGGTTGACATTGACCTTGTGCAAATTCTTGTTGAGCTTCTTGAACATCTCTAAACAACTCTGTTCTTTTTTGATCTCGAAGACGATTCTGTAAAATATGAATGAGATTTTCTTGATCTTCAAGGGGAAGTTGCTCGGCTGCTTCTAAAATCTCTGCAAAGGTTGTTTGTATTGCCATTTTCTTAAGGGGCGATCGATTAAACTATCTAGAATTTACAATCAAGGCTAAAAATGATGTTGGGTTTCGTTCCGAGTACCCCACCTAAGAGATTGGTGATCGCACTAAGTTAAATTAGGTCGAGGTCTATTGGATTGATTGCTCAACTTCAACAATATCAAAATCTGGAGCCACATAATAATTTATGTATCCAGGCTTAACATCAAACCAAACAGATAAAGTTAAAATTTGTTTCCCATTGGGAGAAATAAAGGTAGCACTACATAATCTGTTTCCACAAATAATTTCTGGCCAACCTGGTACATAATCTGGAACAACACTTGGTTTTGGCTTCCAACCTAAATTGAGGATTTCTTGACGATATTCACCATAGGGAGATAAACCCTTAGTGGGAACTAGCTGTGCCTTAACCGCCTCTCCCCACAAGAAAACCCCAAAAAATAATATCCCGATATTTAACTTGATACTCATTAGATCTCTTGCAAAAGTAATCAAGATATATCCTTTTGTCGGTAACGAAGTTCGTAATTGTAGATACCAGCAATCAAATTCAATCTCAGACCAAATCGCCGTCTGCGATTTCTGTATCTTGATGAAAGTATCCGAAATATTTTGAGACGACGATGAATATGTTCTATAACTATGCGCCGTTGTGATAAATGACGATTGGCTTTTTTTTGCTCTTTACTTAGTTTTTCTTTTTTCTTTTTTTTATGAGGAATTTGACTGTTTTGATGGATTTTCTGAATTCCTTGATAGCCTTTATCCCCTAATATTTCTATTTCCTTATTTAACCTTATTTTGCTCTCTTTCCACAGTCGAAAATCATGGACTCTTCCTTTCTCACAACGGACACAGATTACCTGCTCGCTTTTTTGATCGGCAACGACTTGCGACTTTAATGTGTGGTATCCCTGCTTGCCACTATAGCATGATTTCTGTTTTTTTTTGGGTTTTTCTATCTCCTGTTCTGACACATCCACCACTATTACTTCTATTTCACTATTACTTTCTAATAGGGCTTTTTTTCCGGGTAGATTAAACAGACCTGATTTGATGAGAATATTCTCTACTTTCCTAACAATTCTATACGCCGTTGATTCGTTAACACCCCAACCATTTCCCAGATGAAAATAGGTGCGATATTCTCGCCAATATTCTAATGTTATTAGTAGTTGGTCTTCCGTACTCAATTTGCTAGGTCTACCTGTCTTTTTTTGCCAAACTTTTTCTGCCTTTAGGACTGTTACCATATCCTTAAATGTATCTG
>NZ_JADBUB010000193.1:0-3026 GCF_020245865.1 Microcystis sp. M169S2 | reverse complement strand
ATCGGGAAAATCGACTACATATTGACTAATCGCTGCTCTTTTTGGCTTTGAATAAGAAAAAATTACAATCGGATAAATCGGTAAGACAAATTTCTCATGAAAGCGAGCAAAATAAGTAAACATTCGCCGGTTAAACCACTTTTGGGAACTTTCCTGCGCCTCTACATGAATCAGAAAAAAAGATTCTTTTCCTCGAAACTTAACCTGTGCGACTAAATCGCTTTCATACCTTTCTCCTTCCGTGACATCGGTAAATACTTCTTTGTCTAAAAAAGTAATCGAGTCCCTATCTAAATAATCTATCAATTGAGGGAAAAACAACTCGATAAATTCGACAAAAAAGGTGGAGATTAACTCCTTAAATAAGCGATCATGGTCAATATTATTAGTCATGTAATGTCATCTTAACTAATCTGAACGATGAATGACTACTCTTGTCTATTGTATTCTGAAAAGTCGGTTTTGGCAACGGATTGTTATGATCTCACCCCCTTAACCTACGAGGAGATGGGGATGCTTCCCGCAAAAAACCCCACAGAAAACGGGTTTCTTCAAGAAACCCGTTTTCTAGAGAGTTGGTTCTTCGTTACTTGGTATGGTTCGATAGGGGGACATAAATCGACTAAATCCTTATCTGGCAAAAGACTTAATTGATTAGTTCGCTCTAGAGCAAAAATAATTGACAAAAATCGCTAAATGCCTTTCTCTATAAGGGTTCCATCCCTTATAATCCCCGTCCATTGCATAACACAAACCGAAGAGCCAGAGAGTTTAAAGATCAATTGGTGGATTTAAAGAGTGGTTTTCCTTCTGGTAATCGCCTAATTTTCCCCGACTCATCCCGTTCTACTTCTGCAAAAACATAATTGCCATTACTATCTTGCTTTAAGCATAATTTCCCATCTACTTGTTCATAAACAGGTGGACAAAATTGAGGGATTCCTCCAAATTCTACTACCTCACCCCCTAGCTCTTGTAAGATAGGACATAAGATGAGATTTTCTTCCTCATCAAAGACAAAATTATGAGTATTCGGATCTTGTAAAGGGAGAGGATAAATCGGTAAACCCATCGAACTCGTCAAAGCCTTTCCTGCTGCATCCCTAACTGGCTCTAAAAAAATTGGTTTTCCTTGAGAATTCTTGACAATTTCTTGAGTTTTTACATCCCTTAAAACAATTGTTCCAGTCGGTATAACTTCCTTTTCTATTAGCCTTAAATGAGCCTGGTGTAAATTCGGTAAATTCTTCTCCGATATGTTAAAATGTTTTGTATATTGAATCGCGGCTTTAACAAAGCCCAAGCGTTCTAATAATACCTGAATCCCTTGCTGATCTATACTGATTAATAAGTCAATATCGCTAACCTTTAGTTCTTCCGCTTTAGCAATCGCCGCTTTAATCAACAAATTAATCGTGTCCGGTTTGCGGTGCTTTTCTTTAACATACATCCCCAAAACTGCACCCACACGACGGGGAATGAAAGGATTTTCCCACATTTCCAAAGCAGAAATCTGGGGAGGTGGGGTCTCATCATAAACATAAGTAAAGAGAAACCCGACGATTTGCTGCTCATATTCCAAGACAAAACCGAAAGATAGCGGTTTTTTAAGCTGATACCTCACATATCCTTCATAGTCAAAATCAGGTTTCAGATTGATCGAGGGATCAGCATCCGATCGCCTTTGAGCAAAATCTCGCCAAAGAGGAGCGATCGCTATTGCATCTTCAGGTCTAGCTAGTCGTTGATGATACATAGTTTTGCCAAGATTATGCTTGTTTTCCATACTATATTCTGACAAGTCTGCTTTGGCAACAGATAATTAGTCACTGATAAATGATAACTGGTAACTGGTAGCTGATAACTGAACAGATTTTGTCAGCGAAACGTTTTTTTGTCTTAGCTGAAGCGGTAATCCGTTTGAGTTATTTTTCTAGGGATTCGGGAATTTTTGTCCAATCAATCAATTGGTGAACTTCGGGAAAGAAAAAGTATAAAAACGCTTCAAAATACTCGGTTAATGCTTCTTTTCAGGGTTCATCATAATTGGCGGTTGTTTGGTTCATGGCGAGTCGCTGTCAATCAGAAAGTTAGGCGATCCTCTAGATTCATTACTCCCCATAAATATCATCAATGCTACTTGTCGTCACAAAACTTCCCATTAGAGCAACCTACATCTACATCTTAGCTAATGTTTCAACAAAGGTTTTATTCTCTCCCTTTGTCACCGGGAAACTCACCTCTAATTCCCAACTTCCTGTCAAGGATGCATTTCCTACCCGTCCACTGGAAGCCGCTATTTTCGCCCCAGTATTTAATTCGCGTGCGGTTAAACCCTGATTTCTCGCACTATTCACCTGATTAACTTAACTCAAGCCATCAGATTCAGCAAAATTGAACAAAACATCGTCAACAGCAGGAAGAATCGGCAACGGAGTAGAAGTAATGACATTGACTGGAAAATATGACTGTGGCTATTTTATGCAAACAATCCCCAATCTTTCAATATCCTTGTGACAGAAATTAACATTTATTACAAGAAACCGGGTTTCTCGAAGAAACCCGGTTTCTCAGTTCTCAATTGCGGGTTGTTGCGAAGATGCGATCACCAAAGTCAAAGCTAGGCAGTTAAAGTATTTAACCAATTGATTAAATCTTCAACCGTAGAGAAGTCGAATAAAGCTTCTCCTAATACTTCGACATTATCAATACTTAACTGCATAATTTGAGTTTCTAATGAAGGATTAATCTCCCCTAACTTGCGTTTAAGTTGACGAAGAATCAATGTCTTTTCACGTTCAATACCTTGTTCAATACCTTGTTCAATACCTTGTTCGATACCTTGTTCAATACCTTGTTCAATACCTTGACGCATCCAACTGGTAGTAATTTGCATAACTCCCTCCTGTACGGGTTGACTAAATGTGCTAATCTCTTCTTGGAATTGTCTCTCTTCCACTGGATTAAGATTAAGATATGTATCAATAAATCCAGAAATTAATTGCATTTTCGCTGGATTTAAGCTT
>NZ_JADBUB010000192.1:0-17055 GCF_020245865.1 Microcystis sp. M169S2 | reverse complement strand
TTAATTGAGGGAATGAATACCAAAATAAAGCTTATTAAAAGAATGAGTTATGGATTTACCAATTTTCAACATCTTCGACTTAAGCTGTTTGCTTGCTTTAATTCATAACAAAAATTAACACACGAAAACCAGAAGAGCCTCCGAATTAGGGCGAACTGTAGTAGAATAGAAATCGAACCTCTTAAGCAGGGTTTATAAGGATGTCCAGACGAGACGATCTACATTTATCATTACGTCATACTTTAGAAAAAGAGGGTTGGAAAATCACTGATGATCCTTTAATTCTAACCTTAGAAAAAACCTTGCTTAAAGCTGATTTAGGAGCAGAAAAGTTTTTTGCTGCGGAAAAAGAAGAACGTAAAATTGCCGTAGAAATCAAAGACTTTGATACGCCTTCAGTTATCAGTGAATTAGAAAAAACAATAGGACAACTTTAATTATACCAATGGGCTTTAGATTCACAAGAACCTGAAAGAAAACTTTTTTTGGGCATTAGTCAAGCGGTTTATTTAAAACACTTCAAAAAAGCTATTTTCCAACTGGTTATTAAACGTAATATAGCGGTAAGCGCTTGAGTGAGATACAAACCAAGCTTTGCCTAGCATGGTTTATAGCTCGTGAAACTGTACCTCATACGACTGCACACCGCTATAGAATCAATTTAATTATTTATAATCCTCAAAAGGAGATAATTTGCGAATGGATAACACAGTAAATTATGCCGATATTCTGACTCAAGTTATCAGAAAAGAGTCGGCGATGCAACCTCGATTACAAACCCTTAAAATTACCCCAGTTTGTGATCCAGAATCAGGCAACTTTTTAATAATTATGACTGGTTGGGAAAAAGAAGCGTGGATTAATACAATTTTATTTCACGCTCGTTTATTGAAAAATAAAATTGTCATTGAAGATGATAATCTTGAAGAAGGATTAACAACCAATTTAATTCAGGCTGGGATTCCCCCAGAAGATATTATTACTGGACTTTCCCTAGAGTAAGGCAGGCATTACCCACCTTAGCTATATCGCAATGAATGTTAGGAAAAATTATCTAAATGCTTCAATTCGATCTAAATAGACATTAACTAATTTATGTTCAATAACCAAAGCTTCAAACTCTGGTCAAATACGAGCTAAAAACTGATGAAATTCTCGTTTTCGTATATTGCCAAAACGGAGATGTACTACTTTAGGTGCAAAAAAAATTAAGCATTAGTTGATAGGAAAAGTCTGTATCTTTCGTAACAATAACCAGTTTTTTATCCTTTGCATATTGCCAAATTTCCGTATCCCTTGGACTTCTCCCTAAAAATGATCGGTAAAGATGGAGTGAACAGGATTTTAGCTGGTAAATTTTCATCGAAGAAAAAACCATTCATGCAATTTTTCTGACTTCATAGTGATTCGCCATCAATCTTGCTGCAAATTGCATACAGGCATAAATATCTTCTCGATTCAGAGAAGGATATTCTTCAAGGACTTCTTCAATAGAATCCCCTGCTCCCAAAAATTCCATAACTGTTTGCACAGGAATTCGGGTTCCAGCTATAACAGGTCTTCCATTACAAATATCTGGATGGATATGGATACGACTTTCCAT
Source organism: Microcystis sp. M169S2 (assembly GCF_020245865.1). Lineage (NCBI taxonomy): Bacteria > Bacillati > Cyanobacteriota > Cyanophyceae > Chroococcales > Microcystaceae > Microcystis > Microcystis sp. M169S2. Next base: position 15,452 of record NZ_JADBUB010000192.1, on the reverse strand, counting down.
TAAGGTTTTGTTACCTCTTTGATGATTTAAAGTAAGCTTATTATACCCTTTCATAGTAACAGATAAGGATGTTGGGTTTCCTTAAAATTGATCGCTGCAGCGGTAGGACCCGCATCAGGGAACGCACCCTACCAGAGCAGCGATCATACTATTCCCAAGTTAGAGTTATACCTTCTAGTTTACATACTCTCTGAATAGTTTCCAGTTTACTTTCAGTCAATTTCCCAAATAGGTGAACTCTCATTTTATGCTTGGGATAATACTGTCCATAACTCTTGATTTGCCCGATCGCTGATTTCCAGCCTTTTGTATTTTTAACTTCAATTATTTCAGTATTAGTTAAGACATCTATTCTACCTACCTTATCAATGTAAACCTCGGTTTTTCCTCCTAATTCCCCAGCCAGTTTGTCCCGATACCAAGCCTCTGTACCCTTTACAGGAGTATTTATCTCCGGCTCAATAACTATGCCATTAACCTGATTAATAAAGTCCCGAATTGCTCCTCTTACTAATTTTTGAGCAGCATTGGGGGACTGTCTTTTCCGTTTAGCCATTGCTTATTCAGTGAATAATTTAGAGATACCATACCCAGCCAAACCAATTACTGCTCCTACTGCCGCAACGGGAGCCATCGTCACTGCAACTGCCGTCCCCCCTACTGCTAATCCCATACCTCCAACTAATGCTGATATACCGGCTCCAGCACCCGCACCAATTGCCGCTGCTCCAATTGCCGTTGCGTCTTGTTCTTCTATTGCTTTCTTGGTTCCGTAAACTGCTGTGCCGACCACTGCTCCTGCCGCTGCTACTGGAGCCATACCGACTCCTAGAGCAGTTCCTCCTACAGCAAGTCCCATACCGCCAACTACTGCCGATGCACTAGCTCCAATCGCTGTACCCACTCCCACTGAAATCATTGCCTCTTGAACTTCTTCTGGCTTATTTTTGTCCATTATTTTTGGCCTCATTAGCTTTGGGTAATTATGAAACTCTAGCATAAGACAAACAAGCCGTGAACCACAACAAGCCAGGCGTTAAGGCGCATAAGTGCCAGTCGGGTGCATACAGTTATTAGCTGGCTTCTGGTATTACCAGCCACTGATTGTCTGAGATTTCCAAGGTTTTGAAACAACAGCGAAACGCTTTGCCTATCGGGCTGCAGGCATACACTCCGATTTGGCAATCGTCGGCTATCTTGTGTAAGTGTGTGATCCGCATTTGCAGCCAAGCCTGCCCATCATAAGAATTCTCTAGCAGAAAATCGCTCCCCCGTTTACTGATGCGATACCACATTTCGCGGTATCGTGAAGAAATGTCTTGCGTTGCCCAATCAGAATATCCCAAATTGGTCACCACAGAACCAAGCCGACTAGCTTGTTCGCTTTCATATTCCGTGGAAACTTTTATCCAATTCCGACTGTCAATCCGCACCATTAGGCCACATTGATCATATTTTTCCCGAGGCTGAAATTCTACTTGGGTCATTAGGGAAAAATCGCCAACTTGTCGCATCAATAAGCAATGCCCATCGTCTCTTTGAAAACCATAGTGTGTGTTTTGCCAAAAATCAGTTTTTTCATCTGTAGAAATTTCCAAGCCATTACCCAAACGATAATGCGTCGGCTCGTTGAGCCAGTAAAAATCATCTGACAATGCTGGCTGTAAAAAATTTTCACTAAGTCGCATAATATCGCTCCTAATCAGATACATCGTGATATTACGAGGCCAGCTAACCATTGATTATACAGAAACTTTCCGAATAACCAAAGTAGGAATATATGGAAACTTTCGACATATCACCCCGTTTTGTGGATTACTGACAATCAGCCGAAATAACATCAGCTTTCCCCCAAGGTTTTAGCACCAATTGTTCAATCTGACTGCACTTCGTAACAAAAATTTACAATTATTCGACGGCACTCGCACTCCCGTCCGTCGCTGTGCATAGATGTTTTTAGCTTATTATCATTTGCTTAAATCAATGTTTAAGGAACGCACGCTACCAGATTGGTGTACTGTTACAGAGCATCCAAAACCAAAACTTTTAAATCTGGGACAGCAGCTAAACGGGCATCATTGGTCAAGAAAAACATAGCACCTTCTCCCATAGCAGTGGCAATCTGGATTGCGTCTGGAGTTCGCAAGTTTTGTCTTGCTCTTAACTGGGCGGCAACTTCGGCAATCTCAAGGGAAATAGGTACAGTAATTAAGTTTTCTTGATCGAGAAGAATATCACGATACTGGCAGGCAAGTTCTACATTGCCTGAGCGTAATGGATGCACCAAAACTTCCGTCAGCGTCAACGTAGAGGTAACAACTTGAAACTCGCCTCGACTCACTGCCCCAAAAAAGGCACGAACAAGCCCTAAATATACCTGATTTTGCTCAATCAGGTAAATGAGTGGTGCGGTATCCAACCCCACAACTTGACCTTGTAGTTGCATCAGCCATTCCATGAGGCACGTTCCTGATTAACGTACTCTTGAGCATCAAGTCCATTCCAGATTTCTTTTCCTAGTCCTTCTAGTTCCATAATGCTATGCTTGGGCTTAACAAGCATAGGGCGACGAACCATTACAGCTAACTCTTTTAATAAGCGAAGTTGCTCGTCTGGGGTGAGATTCTCAACTTGCCGGCGAACATCTTGATAGGTAGTCATGCTCTTTACTCCCTGTTTCTTCTATTAATCATGTCATATTGCCCACAGATCACGGCTCCAAAAAGTAAGGTAAAATGCCTCCATATTTGTCTATATCCGATCGCACTCCCGTCCGTCGCTGTGCCTAGACGTTTTTAGCTTATAATCATTTACTTGAATCAATGACCATGGTGTGTTCCCCAAAATTGATCGCTGCAGCGGTAGGACTCGCATTAAGGAACGCACCCCAATGGGTCCTGTCACACTAAAGAATAAGACAGCCGATGAGTACCTAACCAATATGCGTATAGGTCTTTTTTGCCCATTTAGCATCAATCATCCTCTTCTTATATAAGCGATCAAAGTCGGGATATTGTGCTTCTAAGAGGGTACCTTCACCGTAAGGGCCATCTATTATTGTTATCCAGGAATGTATAGTATCCATCAACTGTCCTAGCTGAAAGTAAAGTAGGCGAATTTCAATTGTCTTATTGAGCGCTTCGTTACTGATCAAGTCAAAGAACTCAGCCATACGCTCTACAGCACCATTGTCAGGGGGACCCTCACTGAAGAGATCAGATAGCGGACGTTGTAAACTTTTGCCGTCGATAACTTGCACTAGAAATCCTTTCTTCGCTCCCGCTGGTTCCGAAGTAGCATGAAAAATATTTTTCCAAGCTTCTATATCCCCTTCGTGCAAATATTCCCTAAACATGGCCATCAGTCGAAAGCTATTCTCCAGACGACGCTGTTTCTGGTTGCCTAAATACGTCTGTATAGCTATGCATCCGCCAACTACGGTGAGGATGAAGGCAGTCCAGTTTCTAACCTCAGCTAATACACACATCTGCTCAGCTAATACACACATCTGCAAAGTGATTTAAAGTATTTTTGGATTTATCTAACTGTTAATTATACAGAAACTTTCCGAATAACCAGAGTAAGGATATGGGGAAACTTTCGACATATCACCCCATTTTGTAGATTTCTGACAATCAGCCGAGATACAAAGAACTTTTCAGCGACCATAGCACAAATTATAATTCTTGAGGTAACTGAGCAGACTAACTAAAAGTGGCGATGGCGGAGCAAATTCTTTCTCTACTCCTGTACTTAATTGTCATTTTAACGGCTTTTTGGTTTATTAGCCCCCAAAAAAAGCCCCGTAGTCATCCCGCCTATCATCTTGCCTGTTTACTAGAAGATGCTCCTGAAAGCTCTTTAAAGGGTCAATTTTATCCCCTGGCTACTCCCTTGGCTACCCCGATCGCTTGTACTGTTCCGCAAGTTTGGCGTAGTATATATAGGCAGTCTCTGGCAAAACCGGATGTTAACTATTGGCAATGGCGTGGTATGCCCGAAAATGAGCAGTTTTGTCGGGAATTACGGGAATTATTGCGATTAAATCCGGCTAGAGGTTACGCTAAGGAAATTCTCGAAAGTCTCGCCTTGGCTCAAGATCCTTTTTATCATCTCTACTGGGATCTAAAAGCGATCGCTAATGGTAACTTTAACACTATTGGCACTAATAAACTAGCTGAGGGCAGATTTGCCCAGCGAGATTTGCGAACTCATCAGCAGATGCGGAGGGATTTTCGTCAATGGCATTTACAAGCTTGTGAACAGTTGGGAAAAGAGCGAGTTAAAGCGGTTTATCGGCGGTGTTATGGGGCAGATTGGTTATTAATCGCCCAAATTCTCTATCCTTCGCCCCGTTCCTTGGCCGTGATGATTATAGAGTCCGCTAATCCCGTTTGGTGGCGAGTTTTGGGGATTACTCCTTTTAGCACGACTAGCCGGATTGAGAATAATTATAAAACTCTCTTGTGTTATTGGCATCCCGATCGCAATTCTCATCCCAATGCGACGGAAATCACGGCCCAGCTTAATCGCGCCTACGATTGTTATCAAAGTTTTCAGGAGATGAGTAGTCAAGATAATGCACCTTTGTGGACGAAAATCCGTCGCTGGATTCCTTAGACTTGACTCTAGTTTTTCCCTTGACTTTTTCCTTAACAAAAGAATGTTAGTCTAGGAACAATCTAGGACCACGCTTGCACTCTCAGGGTAATGAATCTAGTGCTTTTAAACAATCGCTACCAAATTGTTAGTATCCTTGCTAGGGGGGGATTTGGGGAAACTTATATCGCCATCGATACGAATATGCCTTCTCAACGGCGCTGTGTGATTAAAAAATTGCAGCCGGCTATTCAAAGTGAGGGGATGCCAGAATGGTTAAAAGAACGTTTTCAGAAAGAAGCAAGCGTTTTAGAGGAATTGGGGGAACAAAATCGCCAAATACCCCGTTTATACGGTTATTTTGCCCAAGATAATCATTTCTATCTGGTGCAGGAATGGATTGAAGGGGAGACACTAACCCAAAAACAGCAACGACAGGGAAATTTATCTTCCTCAGCAGTGCGGACGATTTTAGAGAATTTACTGCCTGTTATTGATTTTATTCACAGTCGCCGCATTATTCACCGGGATGTGAAACCCGATAATATTATCTTAAGAAATAGTGATAATTTGCCCGTTTTAATCGATTTTGGGGTAATGAAAGAGGCAGTGGCCACCTTACTCGATCCTACGGGAAAAAGTGCCTATTCGATCGCCCTTGGCACCCCCGGTTATATGGCTTCGGAACAGGCTGCCGGGAGACCGGTCTTTTCTAGTGACCTTTATAGCCTAGGCTTAACGGCGATTTTTTTATTAACGGGAAAAACTCCCCAATATCTAGAAACTGACTCGCGCACGGGGGAAATTCTCTGGCGACAGGAGGCAGAAAATGTTAATCCTAATTTAGCTATGGTAATCGATCAAGCGATCCGTTTTCATCCCCGCGATCGGTTTGCTACTGCTAGGGAAATGTTGGCAGCTTTGGCAGAAATATCCCCGGATTTGTCCACCCAACCGACTATCGCAGTTTCTCCCCATAGTCCCCGATTAAAGTCCTCTACACCCCAAAAACCAACCGTCTCCCCCACTGTGGTTATTCAACCCAATTCCGGGGAAAAAAAGAATCCTTGGCTGCGGATTTTGCTGATTTTTGCGGTGACAATTGGAGCTTTTGCCCTGGGATATCGGGGATTTATGGCTCTTTTACCCAAAAATGAGGAAATCGAACCATCACCAACCATCGAACCTTCTCCTAGTCCTGAAATCATTCCTCCTCCCTCCCAAGATTTTCCCCCTATCCGACGACCTTCTCGTCAACGGACTCCCATTTATTCCCCGACTCCTACTCCATCCCCGACTCCTACCCCAGAGGTGATTCCTACTCCAGAAGTGACTCCAGAATTAACTCCTAGTCCCACCCCAGAAGAAGTAATTCCTATTCCTGTTCCCCTTCCTGAAACAGAGCCGAGTCCTCAAGTTTCTCCCCTTCCTTCTCCTTCCCCTTCTCCTTCCCCTGTTCCAGAGGTGATTAATCCCCCGGTTAATGAGGATAAAATTGAACCGATTGCTCCTCCGGTTTTATCACCTCCTCCTCCTGAAGAAAATAGTAATTAATAGACTGCTTGCAGAAGTCTGGCAAGGGGAAGATGATAATTTTTTCTTAAACCCTTGCCCTTTCCCCTACAATAGAAGATAGCTACTGTTTAGGCTTAATTCTTCTGATTCTATCTGCTCTGCCAGTTGACGCAGTAGATCAAAAATGCTCGTTAAGGTTTCCTCTGGTAATTTAGCCATATTCAATTATTTCGATCTCAATGGAGCGAGATGAATCGCGACCAGAATGAAACCCACATTCCGTACTCATTGTTCGCTTAATTTTTTAGGGGAAGGGTTTTAAAGCTGCTGTTACCTTTATCCTGTATGCTTTTTAGCGAGTAGGGTAAGTAGAACATTGCCGAGAGTGCGATTGCTAATTGGCTCGCTCAAACCCCAATCAATTCGTTAACCTCAAAATGGTCTTTTTGTACTAATAATACTAAATCCAGTTATTAAAAACTGATTATCTATTCCCTCTACAGACTCGAAGCAAAAAACAGAGGGTCTTTGAGAAAGCAAAAACCTCTCTCGATGCCTTGCTGTTGTTTGTAGTGGACCAGCAGTTGCTCATCACGACCTGACTTTTTATCTAATGAGAATCATTAGACCTCGACCTAATATTATCTCAAGACCAAAAGTCTTTCTAGTCAAGGAATATACCCGAATAAAAATTATTTTAATTGCCTCATATTTTTTCAGTAAAATTGAATTAGCAACGACAGATATACATTTCAGCTATCGAACTGCTTAATTAGTACATAGGCTAAAATCAAGCTGTGACTGGGTTATAATTTTTGGAGATGTCTATTGCCTTAACGACTAGACCTGCACGGATTTTAGTGGTGTCTTTTTCTCCAAGTTGTTGATTAACATAGTCCACAATGCCTAGCTCATCAATGATAGCGGCGATCATGCCTAAATAGTCGAGATTTTTAACGGTTAGTTGAGTCATTGTCAGGTGAGTGACTGGTTGATTTGATTGTAGCTATTCCGTCGCTATTTCTGAGTTTATTTTTTATCTTTTCTTAACCAGTACGGAATATGAGATGAAACTAACGCGGTAGCGTTTCCACTTTTTGTTCGGGACTTATTGATTGATTTAGCCCCTTTTTTGGGGACAATTCCTAATTTTTAAGATCAATGTAGATTGACAAAAATGAGATGCACCCGGTTTGACAACTTGTCTGACTCGATGCCAAATGGGAAAATAAGCACAAATTTAACTATAATCATTACAATATAAATATCAACGACCACGATTAAAAACTCTTATGCGGGTAACTCTAAAATCGGCCTTGAGTGACAGTAATATCGATGCTAATCAAAGCAGCAGTCAACGTCAATTGATGCTATCGATCGCCGCCACCAGTGAACAGATCAACACAAATTTACCGATTAATCTTTGTTTAGTTCTCGATCATAGCGGTTCTATGCAGGGAAAACCCCTGGAAACGGTCAAAAAAGCGGCTTTAAGTTTAATAGAATCCCTCGGAGTTAATGATCGTCTCTCGGTGATAGCTTTCGATCATCGCGCTAAAGTTATTCTTCCCTCCCAATCACGACAGGATGATCTGACCTTAATTCGCTCAAAAATTCAACAATTACGAGCGGGAGGAGGTACGGCGATCGATGAAGGGATAAAATTAGGTATTCAAGAAAGTTCCAGCGGCAGCAAAGGTTATGTGTCTCATATTTTTCTGCTTACCGATGGTGAAAATGAACACGGAGATAATCAACGCTGTTTAAAATTAGCCGCAGTAGCAGCTGAGTACGGTATCACCTTAAATACCTTCGGTTTTGGCGATCATTGGAATCAAGATATCCTAGAAAAAATTGCCGATATCGCTGGCGGAAGCTTATCCTATATCGAAAGACCCGAACAGGCTTTAATTGAATTTACTCGTCTATTTAACCGTCTGCAATCTGTCCGGTTAACTAACGCTTTCTTGCAATTAGAATTAGATGCTCGGACTCATTTAGCGGAGTTAAAACCCATTGCCCAAGTTGCCCCAGAAACTATAGAAATGAGCCTACAAAAAGAGGGCAATTTTTACATCACCCGTTTGGGGGATTTAATGATAGATGAAGAAAAAATTCTCCTCCTCAATCTCTATATTGACCAAATTCCCCCCGGTACTCACACCATAGCTAAGGTGAAGATTCGCTACGATGATCCCGCTTCCGGTCAAAAAGGGCTAGAAACTGCGACTGTTAGCCTTAATATAACCTCCCAAGCTCTCTATCAATCCCAATTAAACGATCAAGTTCAGAAATCGATTCTGACTTTAGCCAAATATCGTCAAACCCAAATCGCTGAAGAAAAATTAAAACAAGGCGATCGAGCAGCCGCCGCCACCATGCTACAAACCGCAGCCAAAACCGCTCTACAATTGGGAGAAAAAAACGCCGCCACTGTCCTCCAAACTAATGCCACCCGTTTACAGGTGGGAGAAGAATTGAGCGAGGGCGATTTAAAGAAAACCCGTATTATTGCTAAAACAAGACTACAAACCGATGAATAAACTACTTATTGAAACAAAATCCCGATTCCTAGCAAGGCAATCATCACCCCGAAAATCGCCCGCAAGTTAATCCGATCCCCCATCATGGCAGCGATCGGCAAGACAAATAAAGGACTGGTAGCGGTGAGAGTTTGGGCAATACCCACAGGAGAGAATTTTAAAGCAGTTTGCTGTAACCATATCCCTAAAAACGTACTGCCAAAAGCGGTGACAATAATAATAGCAATCAGACGCAATGACCAGTTAATCGCTGGTGATGATTCCTGACGGCGAAAAAACATCAGAATTAACACTATTCCCGTCCCCGCTAACAGACGAAAAAGGGTACTCTGCAAAGAAGAGATTCCCGACTGCACCAGTGCCTGACGAGATAAAACCGCCCCCACCGCTTGGGAAATCGCCGCAATTAAAGCCCAGAGAATTCCCTGCCGCCAGGGGCGTTGACTATTGATTTCGGGAGTTTTTTCGGAAATAACCCAAGCAACCCCGAAGATGGTCAAAATAATGCCAATATAAGCCGATATTTTCAGGGATTCCCCCAAAAAAGTCGCCGCTAGAATCGCCCCCAAGGGAGGCGAAAGGGTTTCTAACAGGAGGGTTTTTCGCGGTCCCAAATAATTAAGGGCGGTAAAATATGCCGTGTCACCGATTCCTATACCAATTGCGCCACTTGTCAAGAGTATAAATACCGAACTTTGTTGATTAATACCGCGCCATTGTCCGGAAAGGGGCAGCGTCAGGGCAATTAAAGCGATCGCGACTACTCCTTTCAGAAAATTAAGCAATAAAGGCGGGATTTTCTGGCCTAATAGGCTATAAATCGCCGCAGAAACCGCCCAAAGCGCCGCCGCACTCAAAGCCGCTATCTCTCCCGTTAAATTTTCACCGAGACTAAATCCGTTGAGCATTATCATATTTGTCAGGAGACAGTATTAAGAAGACTCCGAGACTCCGAGACTCCGAGACTATTTTTATTTATTATCCCCACTTCCCACACCCGTTCGGCTGAGCTCACGGCCGAAGCCCACACCCTTGACAATCAAAACAGTCGCTGATTTAGTGATTTAATAAAACCGACCACTGCTGCAGAAGATAAAAACTATGTGTATTCTCGGTTTTGATCCGGGTAAGGATAAATGTGGAATCGCGGTCAGGTCATCGACGGGGAAAATTTATACCCATGAGGTGATATCATCGTCACAAGCGATCGAGCGTTTAGCCAGTCTCTGTCAACAATATCCGATCGAATTATTGGTGATGGGGAATCAAACCACCTCAAAAAGTTGGCGCGAAAAAATTGCCGCTCGTGTCACCATCCCGATTACTCTAGTAGATGAACGCAATAGTACCCTAGAAGCTCGCGATCGCTATTGGCAAATGTTCCCCCCCAAAGGATTACAGAAACTCATCCCCCAAGGTATGCGTCTTCCCGATCGCCCCATTGATGATATAGTGGCGATTCTGCTGATTGAACGTCATTTACAGTCCAAATAATGTCACACTACAAATTAGACACAGCAGGGTGAATTGACGATGCTCCTAAGTAAAGGTTTTGAAGTGGAAATGTACACCGGAACAGCAGCCGGAGAAATTATCGGTTTATCCGATCGCATTGTCAAGGATTTAGATGGTTTTGTCCGGGAACCGGATAGTCGTAACGTAGAATATACTACGGCTCCCATGACTAACTATGACCGTCTTTTATGCGCTACTTTAAAACCTCGTCTGGCTCTACGGCAATATTTGCGTCGTTTAGGCGATTATACCCTCATCCCCGGCAGTACCCTCTCCTTGGGCGATAGTCAATATTTTTATCGCAGTGACCCCCACAATCCCTATCATGACTATATCGAACAGACCTACGGCACTAATGTAGTCACGGCCAGTATTCATATTAACGTCGGTATTAGCGATTATGAGGATTTAATGCGTGCCTGTCGCTTAATTCGCCTAGAAGCTCCTTTATACTTGGCTTTAAGCGCTTCCTCTCCTTTTCTCGATGGGAAAATCACTGGGTCCCATTCCCGTCGTTGGCAAGTTTTCCCCCAAACTCCCGCTTATGTTCCCCTCTTTGAAAGTCATAAACATTTTGTCACCTGGACCGAGGAACAATTAAAGCTCGGTACGATGCAGAATGTTCGTCATCTCTGGGTTTCGGTACGTCCTAACGGTGGCAATCGTCCCTATAATCTCAATCGTCTAGAATTGCGAATTTGTGACCTGATTGCTAATCCTATTAGTTTATTAGCAGTTATGGCTTTTTTAGAGGCCCGTTTAACTCAACTTTTACAGGATCCCCAATTAGACCCCTTAATTTTAAGTCAATTACCCAGCAGCAATCGCGGCGAGGATTTATTAACTTTAACCCAAGAAAACGAACAGGCTGCCGCACGTTTTAGTCTTGATGCCACCCTGAGACATTGGTACGATGGCCGGGAAATCTTAGCTAGGGATTGGATTAAAGACCTCTATGTTCAAGTTTATCCGATCGCTAAAGAAAGGGGTTTTAGTTGTTTCCTCTCTCCCCTACAAAAAATCCTCCGCGAAGGTAACACGGCACAACAATGGTTAAAACAATACGACCAGGGGATGGATGTTAAAAGTATTATCAAACAGGCGATTCTTACCCTAGAAAAAGAGGAACGAGAGTTAGAACATAAATTATGTCAGCATATTCTAGTTGCGTGAATAATTATTTTAAGGCCATGGTAATTAAACCCTGTTGACCGAGAAGAATTTCCCGCAGCAGCGTACAAATTCCCACCCAAATAATTGGAGAAATATCAACTCCTCCCAAGGGTGGGATGAGTTTACGCACGGGGATTAAAAAAGGTTCTGTGGGCCAGGCAATAATATTAAAGGGAAAGCTATTTAAATCTACCTGTGGATTCCAAGTCAGCACGATCCTTAAGATAAACAAAAGGGTCATCAACCCTAAGATAATTCCCAATGTCCAACTTAATGCGATCGCTGTGTCCATAGTCTCCAATCCCGTCTTTTTTACCGATTATCTCCCCTAAAATATAACAGTTTTTGTCTCATTTAATCATCCTAATCGCCCAGCAACCTGCCAGTTATTCTTGTAACCCTCCTGGGTAAAAATGCCGCCAGAAAAAGTCCCCATAGGGCTTGACAAACCAGCCAGACTTGACTTATACTTTTATTATAATGGGAATCCGTGTCGTCCTGGAGACCCTCTCTTTTCAGGCCAGATGCAGAAGTAACTTAAAGATGACAGAATTTCGCATCGAGAAAGACAGCATGGGAGAAATTCCCGTACCTGCCGATAAACTTTGGGGAGCGCAGACCCAAAGATCCCTACAATACTTTAGTATCGGTGATAATCTCATGCCCCGGGAGATGATTGGGTCCTATGCCATTCTCAAAAAAGCCTGTGCAATTGTCAATCAGCAAAAAAATCGTCTCAGTCAGGAGAGAAAAAACCTTATCTGTCAAGTCTGCGATGAAATTTTAGCCGGACAACACGCGGATAACTTTCCCCTCTACGTTTGGATGACGGGAAGTGGCACCCAGTTTAACATGAACATCAACGAAGTCATCTCCAATCGTTGTAGTCAACTGACGGGGAATCCTCTGGGTAGCAAAACTCCCGTCGATCCCAACGATCATGTTAATATGTCCCAATCGACTAATGATTCCTTTCCCTCGGCCATGTATATTGCCGTTGCCTTGGCAGTCAAGGAAAAATTAATTCCCAGTCTGCAACTATTACGGAATAGTCTCGATGAAAAGGCGCAATTATGGGCAAATATAGTTAAAATTGGTCGTACTCACCTACAGGATGCCACCCCTTTAACCCTCGGACAAGAATTCTCCGGTTATGTGGGTTTATTAGATGATAGCAGCGATTGGCTAGAAAAATGTCTAGAAAAAGTCTATCGTTTATCCTTGGGAGGAACAGCAGTGGGTACGGGAATTAATGCTCCCCCAGATTTTGATCGAGATGTGGCTGCCGAAATCGCTAATCTGACCAAATTACCTTTTATTACCGCTCCTAATAAGTTTACAGTGCAAGGTTCCCACGATGCTCTGGTTTTCTTGAGCGGGGGACTGAAAACTATCGCTAGTTCCCTGTATAAAATTGCTAATGATATCCGTTTACTTAGCTGCGGTCCCCGTTGTGGAATCGGAGAATTACAGCTGCCAGAAAATGAACCGGGTTCTTCAATTATGCCGGGGAAAGTTAACCCCACCCAATGCGAAGCTTTATCGATGATAGCAGTGCAGGTGATGGCTAATGATTTAGCGGTGACGATGGGAGGCGCCGGAGGACATCTGGAAATGAATGTCTATAAACCGCTGTTGATTCATAATCTTATGCAGTCTATCCGGCTGCTCACTGATGGTTGCGGCAATTTCTGTCAGTTTTTGGTTAAGGGGATGACTGCTAATCAAAAACAAATTGAGACTTTTTTAAATCAATCCTTGATGCTGGTGACTGCTTTAAGTCCCGTGATTGGCTACCAAAAGGCTGCCTACGTCGCTCATTATGCCCTAGAAAAGGACTTAACCCTGAAAGTGGCAGCCTTGCAACTGGGATACATCGAGGAAGCGGATTTTGATCGCATTGTTGACCCCGCTAAGATGGTCAATCCCTACGTTGCCGATGGTTAATTCTCTGAGGGGTTGACTGCTGTAAAAATCAGAGGTCGCAGGCAGGCACGGATTCCCATTATACATACAAGTGTAAGGCAAGCGGCGGGATTTGTCAAGCCCCGCCGGTGAAAATTTCCGCTAAACTTGGCTAATGATAGCGAAGAAAACAAACAGAAAAATCATCAATGCTGCTGACACGCGGAAGAAGGATTTAGGAAGATTAATAACTTTCTCCAGTTTCAAGAAACCCACCAGAAAATAAGCGGCGATTGCCAGGAGAATCGGGATAACCACGCGCAAGATTGTGACAAGGGGACTGGAGAAAAATTCACCGATTTTATAGCGGGGTGTATTTTCTTCCGCGTGAGGAGGAATAGTTACACTTGTCCAAGTTTCTCCCCCATCGGTGGAACGAAAAACTGTAGTTTTAGCGCCACCAAAACCGAATAAAGTTTTATCTTGAGCGTAATTAGGAGAAAACTGGACCGAGATCCCAGAGGAAGGGATACTATGAATTTTCACTAGGGGTATTTTAGGATCACCAATTAGCTTAAAATTTTCCCCGCCATCGGTAGATTTAAACAATCCATTTCCCTGTAAACTAACCATTACCGTGCGATCATTAGCATAATCAGGAGAGATAGCAATGGTTTCTACTGATGCCTGCGGATTAAACCCTGGTTTCTCTAATTTTGTCCAACTTTTAGCCCCATCTTTGGTGACAAACAAACCAGAAATTGTCCCAGCAAAAATAGTTCCATCACTGGGATAATTGGGAGACATTGCCAACTGCACATTAGAGCTTTTTGATAGGGGGGTTCCTTGACTGACATTTTTCCAAGTTAGTCCACCATCAACACTTTGATAAATACCCTCTGTTCCCGTGACAAACAAAGTTTTATCCTTAGCAAAATCGGGGGAAGCTACCATGGCAGGGGCGTAATTACCGAAAATTCTGCCCACTTCACTGATATTTTTAACCGTATTTCCTCCATCGGTAGAACGAAATATTCTCCCCTGCTGATTGCTGAGAAAAAGAGTTTTATCCTTGGCAAAATCTGGGGAAGGAACTATTCTCGGACCGCGGACTCCTTCATCAATTTCGATAATTTTCCATAAATCACCACCGTTAGCGGATTTGGCAAATCTATTGCGTAAAAACCCAGCAAAAATAGTTCTATCTTGTCCATAGTTAGGAGAAAAGGCAATGTCAAAGAAACGCCGGGGATCTTGCCCTGATTCTTCCGGATCTTTACCAAGTCGATAAACTTCTAAACCGCGATTAATTGGTGTCCAAGTTTCCCCTTTATCCCGACTGATGAAGATATTGCCTACATAATTAGTAATGACGACGGTGGCATCCTCGGCATAATTAGGAGAAACCGCCATGGCGATAACTGTTCCCCGGGCTAAAGTTTCTATTTCCTGCCATTGTTTGCCGCTATCCGTGGTTTTAAATAAGCCATTAAATCCCCCCAAAAACATCGTATCTTTAACGACTTTTAAATCCATAAAATGGGAAACTTTATAATCATCAGCTTGTTTGTCTTTAGTTAAACCATCGCTCATTTTTGTCCAAGTTTTCCCCCCATCCTGAGAAACATACATTCCGTCATGCCAAGTAATGGCATAAACGGTTAAATTTTGGGCATAGTCGGGAGAAATAACGATGTCTTCGATGATTTTATCTTTAATTCCTTCGTTAACAGCTTGGAAGGTTTTACCATCATCAACGGTTTTAAAAATCCCCGCTTCTTTTGTGCCGACAAAAAAGGTTTTATCCCTGTCTAAATTAGGAGAAAAAGCAATTGTATCCACTGCCCCCACATTAGCAGGTAAGGGGAGATTCTGCCAAGTTTTCCCCCCATCGGAGGAACTGTATAATTTACCCTGTTCATCCCCGAAAAAAATTCGATCAGGATTGTTGGGGGTAATAGCTAGAGAGGTTATCAGTGCCGTGGTGGGGAAAATATTTGACCAATTTTTACCGCCATCTTCGGTTAAATAAACCCCTTTTTCTAATCCCACTGCCGCTACTATAGCAATTCTCTGACTCATGAGGTACAGTAGCAACAGTGAGTAAACCAATTGCGAATATCTTTTTGAGTAACTTCTAACATAGCTAATTCAATCCCTTCTATTAAGTCTTTGTAAGTTCTCGCCTTCAGTTTTCTTAAT
>NZ_JADBUB010000191.1:0-17443 GCF_020245865.1 Microcystis sp. M169S2 | reverse complement strand
CTGAGATTAAAGTTACCAGAATCAGCGAGGGTGAAACGATAGTAATCGTTGGTATCGGTGCTTCCTACCCAATCGGTGTAACTGGTAGTGCTCGGACCGACTGCAATCGCTCTGGCAGTAGCGAGGGTATTGCCAGCTAGGTCAACAGAACTGGGAAGACCCACAAAACTACTTTGACCCGTTAAAAAATCACCGCCGTTAGTCCAAGAGGAAAGGGATTGGGATGATTGGCGATTTTCTAGTCCTAGCTGGTATTCTTCCACAGAATTGCTTAAAAAGCCAGAATCCATGCCCTGGAGACTTTTACCGGAAACAGGGGTAATCAAATCGGAGCGTCCTAAACCTGATTCCACGACAAGGGTTGGTAACTGGAAGATATCATCTAAAACATCGCTGTGTGATAGGTCGAAACTTTGGTCAAGCATATTTTTTCTCCTTAAGTGCTTCAGATGCGAGGTCAGGGGTTGGTTCCTAACTGTCGATACTTATTTCTGAGGAGTTGGGGGTTATTTCGATATCTGCCCCCGCTTTACCGTCGATTTAGTCTCGCTCACGGCAAAATTCATCTCTGCCAAGGTCGGGGACGACTCTTGACTATCATTGCCACTCACGCTTGAGACTACACGATGCAGGGAATAGATGGACTCGTGATCAAGTGGCGGTAATTCAGCAGAAATAGAAAAATCCTACTTAAAATTTAGAGAAGCTCGCCTGCGGAAGCGGTTTCTGCTTACTAAATTCGTCTGTGATCCTGTATTCATGGCCTTTCACCATGTTGACTTGGACAGTACAATCGTATAGTATATAAGTCAGGTAAAAACTTTGATTGATATATACTGAGGGTGCGATCTAATCGTATGCACTGCCTATGTCTTTGGTGCCTCAATAAAGATTCTTTCTCTACCAGCAATTGTACCTATTTCCTGTAGCAAAAGTAGCAGGTAGCAAGTTATTGACACAAATCGCAAAGTATTTGTAACTAAATTTTTACGAAATAGATGTTGATGTCGCTTTCCTCCTGCGGGACGGCAAGAAAGGAGTGAGAAAATACATATAAATGTACTACCAGAGGTAGCATTAGCCCAAAATTCTTCGATCAATGCTTTAAAAAGGGAAAATGAGCTAAATTTCCCCCACAAGTAACCTCTATTAATCCCCACCCACTAGATAGGTATAACGCCGCAAACTGCGTTCATAATCCTGTAGTAGTAATTGGGATTCTTCCACCGTCATGCGATTTTCCTGCAAAGCTTGTTCACAACGAAGACGAATTCTTTCTAACAGATCTTCTGCGGAATACTGCACATAACTTAATACTTCCGTGATCGTATCTCCTTTGACTAGATACTCGATATCGTATCCTTTGGGACTCATCTGAATATGTACCACATTAGTATCGCCAAAAAGATTATGTAAATTGCCCATAATCTCTTGATAAGCACCCACCAGAAACATTCCTAGATAATAGGGTTCTGGAGAATGTTTACCGTTTTTGTACTCCAACGGATGCAATTCTAAAACTGATTTTACGTCCCCGCGCAAATCGATAAACTGGGCAATTTTCCCGTCACTATCACAGGTTAAATCGGCGAGAATCCCTCTTTGGGTAGGTTCTCGATCGAGACGATGGATCGGCATAATTGGAAATAGTTGATCGATCGCCCAACTATCGGGAACTGACTGAAAAACCGAGAGATTGGCATAATAAATTGAGGCCATAATTTGCTCTAAGTCTTCCAAGTCATCGGGAACATAATCCTCTTGTCGGGCCACTTGCAGAATTTTGTGACAACAAGCCCAGTACAATTGTTCGGCTCTAGCCCGTTCCTTGAGACTGAGATAACCGAAATTAAACAGACTAATCGCCTCCTCTTTGAACTGTCCCGCGTCGTGATAAGCTTCCTGATAATTCCGCTCATCGATACCCGTGTAGGTTTCCCAGAGATTACGGAGGATGAGGTGTTCTTTCCCATTGCAGGGATCGGGAGGGTTTTGGGGAACCTCACTACTTCCCAAGATATCAAAGACTAACACCGATTGATGAGAAGCGATCGCCCGGCCACTTTCACTGATGAGAATTGGGGGTGAAATCTGGGCATCTTCACAAGCTTCCTTGACCTCGGCCACGATATCGTTAGCATAATTCTGCATATTGTAGTTTTTTGAGGCGTAGAAGTTAGTTTTTGAGCCATCGTAATCGACCCCTAAACCACCCCCCACATCGAGATAGGTCATATTTGCCCCTAATTTCGCTAATTCCACATAAATCTGACTAGCTTCGCGAATAGCATCCTTAATGACGCTGATAGCGGAGATTTGCGACCCAATATGATAGTGCAGCAGTTGCAGACAATCTAACATCCCCGCTTGTTCTAATTCCGTCACCACCGTCAAGATTTCCGGGACGGTTAAACCGAATTTTGCCCGGTCTCCCGTGGAACATCCCCAACGGCCCACCCCTTTTGTCCCCAGTTTCGCACGCACTCCCAAATGTGGGGCAATTCCTAACTGACTACTGACGCGCAGGGTTAAATATAATTCTTCCAATTGTTCGATGACAATCAAAGGCCGATGACCGAGACGAGTGGTCAAAAGAGCAGTTTCCAGGTATTCTTTGTCCTTATAGCCGTTACAAATTAGCAATGGTTGTGTTTTGTCATTTTTGCCGTTTAAGGCAGGTTCTAGGGTAGCTAAAGCAATCATTAGCTCAGGTTTTGAACCAGCCTCAAGCCCAAATTGATAGGGTTTACCAAAACGCA
Organism: Microcystis sp. M169S2; assembly: GCF_020245865.1. NCBI lineage: Bacteria > Bacillati > Cyanobacteriota > Cyanophyceae > Chroococcales > Microcystaceae > Microcystis > Microcystis sp. M169S2. The sequence continues at coordinate 14,684 of NZ_JADBUB010000191.1, read as the reverse complement.
CTAAAGACTCGACGATGTGACGGTGTTGATTGCACTTGATCGGATAGACACCGCGATAGACGTTGGGATAATTATAACGGGCGATCGCTCGGTTAAAACAGGCATTCAGGCGCTCGATCCGATCCTCGAGGATGTCACTAAACCGAATTAACAGGGGTAAACCGATATTCCGCCGCTTAATCGCCGAAACTAACTCGTATAAGTCCAAAGAACCGCCCCTTTCTCCCTGGGGCGAAACGGTAATGTTTCCTGCGGCATTGATCGAGAAATAGGGTTCTCCCCAGCCTTGGATGCGATAGAGATTTTCGCTATCTTCGATCGACCAATGTTTAACGGGGGCAACTTTTTCGAGGTTGTTACCGTCAGAAGGGGTCAGATCCACTGGAGATAATTGCTTTTCTTGTTTCTTAAGTTGAGTTTTACCCGCCATTGTCTATCGATCGCTCCGTATGAAACTCCGATCTTCTATCTTAAGTCAGACTTCCTGTCTGCGACCAAGATTCCGATCGTGATAGAATTTACTCTCTAGGCTCGATCTCTAGGAATAGTCATCTATATAAATTCAAGGCTATGCAGTTATTAGACTCAAAAGGACGTTTATTCGGTAAATTTAGCTTGCTTGATATCGGAGCGGCCTTAGTAATTTTATTGACAATTATCGGTATTTTTGTTGTCCCTGGAACGAGTGGTAAAAGTACGATCGCTCAAGTTACCAAAGAACCCATAGAAGTGGATGTTATTGTCCGGGGTTTAAGTGTTCTTAATCCCAACGCTTTGATTAATCAATTCAATACCGAGAAGAAAACTAATATTGTTATTCGTAACCAACCGGCTGGTCAAGTGGATATAAAAAATGTTAAACCTTTAGCGAGAAATGTCTTAGTTCCGCAGCCCGATGGTAGTGTAAAAGTCCTACCCGATCCCCGCACAGAAAACTATTCTCAAGATATGATTATGACTCTCAGTGGTCAAGCGGAAGTTACCGATACCGGTGCGGTTGTTGGCGGTCAAAAGGTGAAAATTGGCACTTTAATCGAGTTAGAAGGAGATAATTATAATTTCAACACCAGTGTTATCGATGTCCGTTTACCAAAAAGGTCTTAATCAGTGAGCAGTGACCAGTGACCAGTGAAAAGACAGTAGGAAACTTCTATTTAACACTGCTCACTTGAAAACTCAAATCTGATAACTGATAACTTACCCACTGATAACTGATAACTGATAACTGATAACTGATAAGAGGATTAACTGCTATTTATACACCGCCTTTAGCTCGTTTGATCGAGCAGTTACAAAAATTACCCGGAGTCGGACCAAAAAGCGCTCAACGTCTGGCCCTGTATATTCTCAAACGACCAGAACAAGATGCGATCGAATTGGCCCAGGCGATCGTAGCAGCGAAAAAACAAGTAGGATTATGTCAGGTTTGTTTCCATCTTTCGGCCGAACCGATTTGTGAAATTTGCCGCAATCCTAACCGAGAAACGGGGACTATCTGTGTGGTAGCTGACTCCAGAGATGTGATTGCTTTGGAGAAAACTAGGGAATATTCGGGCAAATATCACGTTTTAGGCGGTGTTATCTCACCTATGGATGGTATTGGACCGGATCAATTAAATATACAGTCTTTAGTCACCAGAGTCAGCCAGAAAAAAATTCAGGAAGTTATCTTAGCCATCAGTCCCAGTGTCGAAGGGGAAACCACGACTTTGTATATCGGGGGTTTACTAAAACCCTTCACTAAAGTTACCCGTATCGCTTTTGGGTTGCCCATGGGCGGCGATCTGGAATACGCTGATGAAGTAACTTTAGCGAGAGCTTTAGAAGGTCGTCGGGAATTATAGAGCAGGGTGTGAGGTTTTGATCAGGTTACTTTTTGGCGAATAATCGAGCATTTGTAATCTAAGATACAGTTTTATACTGCGTCTTATGCTTAGCTGCAGAATTTGTAGCTGTAGAAATCTTTGGGCGGGAATCACGAGCAACTGCACGGGAGCAAGAGCTATCGCGGTTAAATGCTTTAAAGGCTGTTCTAGAATCGCCATTTCGCCGAAACAGTCGCCGTTTCCCCAGATTTCCTAGGACAATTATTCAGCCCGACTACTCAAAGGGTTATTGAGATTGCCGGTGCTGGGACGTTTGACACTATGGGATTGTAGGAGTGAGATCGCCTGTTGATACTGGGGATCATCCTTAGTTCCCAGCAAAGAAGGATCATCGCGGAAGCGCAGCTGTTGTTCTTGGGTTAACTCGATCTGCACATCGGGTTTAATACCTTTTTTGTAGATATTTTCGCCGTTGGGGGGATAATAACGGGCAATTGTCACCGCTAAACCAGAACCATCGGAGAGGGTGTGTACCGATTGGACGGTACTCTTGCCATAAGTCGATGTACCTACTAAAGTCGCCCGGCCATTTTCTTTTAGCGCTCCGGCGAGGATTTCGCTGGCGCTGGCGGAACCTTTATTAACCAAGACTACTAGGGGTAAATCGGTAATAGCGGTGTTATTGGCGATAAATTGACGATCTCCACCACGTCGATCGATAGTGCTAACGATTTTGCCCTGTTTCATCCACATACGAGCGATATCAACACTAGCAAATAGTAAACCCCCGGGGTTGCCCCGCAGATCGAGAACATAGCCGGATACCTGTTGTTGACTTAATTCCTCGATCGCCTGTTTCATTTGTTCGGCTGCGTGGGAACTAAATTCATCCAGTTTGATATAACCAACTTTCACCCCACCTTCCTGTTTAAGGGTATAGCTAACGGAGGGGATTTCGATATCTACCCGGGTCAAAGTCACTTCAAATACGCCTTGATTGGGGCGGGCAAGCTGTAAACTAACGCTAGTCCCCACTTCTCCCTGTAGTGCCTCCATTGCCTGTTCTAGGGTCATTAAAGCGGTGGGTTTGCCATTAATTCTAATCAGGCGATCACCGCTTTTCACTCCCGCTTCCTTGGCGGGGGATTTTTTCACCGTATCGACAACGACCAGATCGCTAGTGCGTTTATCGAGAGCTAAACGTACCCCAATTCCCGATAATTCTCCAGAAGTTTGACTGGTGAGGACAGAAAATTCACTAGGAGTTAAAAAACGGGTATAAGTATCATCCAATTCCTTTAAAGCTTCCCGAATTGCTGTGTAAGCTTGTTGGGGATTAGTATAATTTCTGCTTAACAATTCTTGACGTTTTTTTTGCCAGTCAATTTGATGAAAACCACGATCTACAAATTCATTATTAACAATTTGCCAAACTTGGTCGATGACTGCTTTCGGGTTATCTTCTAAGGGTTTTTCCCCTTTGGCTGCGGGGGTGAGGAGCATCAGGGAACTAACTGCTAGGGTAGCGATCGCACCTCCAGATAGGAGTTTCTGCACGGAAACGAACGAGGGACGCGACTGGTTCATAAAGACAAAGCCAAAATAAGATTGACGTTTCAATAAAGCCATTCAAAAAGCGGGAGCATTTTGCCTTCGAGGGAGGTGAGGAGCAGTGTTAACTACGACTTTCGTATAGATAAGGGAGTTCCTTGTCTGGCTCTAGTATCCACTATAATTCTAGTTCTATAAAATCGAGCAATATCTGGCGATGAATTTTTCCTAAAGGACGAGTCTGATTAATCTTCTGGGAATAGTATTCCCCTTGACGGATGGCAGCCGGAGGTAATAATGCTAAATCTTGCCCTTCCGTTTGCACTAATTTTTCTAATGCCACGGTCAGGGGTACATGATAAAGATAACGGGAGAGATTATCATCATTATAAGAGCGAAAATAGCGTAAACTAGGGGCTTCGTAGTTAATTTCTTCTTGTAACTCTCGTTTTAACCCTATTTCTGGACTTTCACCCGCTTCTAAGTGACCACCAAATAAACCCCACACCCCCGGATAGAGAATCGTCGGGATGTCGTCGCGCAACTGCATTAAAAAGCGACCGTCCTGTTCTAAAATCGCCAAAGCAACAAATATCATCAGTTATCAGTTATCAGTTATCAGTTATCGGGAGACAGGAGACAGGAGACGGGAGACTATTTTATTTATTCTCCCCACACCCCACACCCCACACCCCACACCCTAGCTATTTCTCGTTTTGTTTATGGGGTAAAAAGAAAGCATCGAGGGGATCTGGGACGGGTTTAACCACTGCGGGGGGTTTGGGGGGAATTGCTTCCGCGACGGGTTGCGCAGGGGGATTGGGTTTAACGGGGGTAACGACGGGAGTTTCTGGGGGTTTCGTTTCAGCTGCGCTGGGAATTGTCACCTGTCGGGGATTTTCCAGGGGTTTAGTGGAGACTGGGGGAGAATTATTTTCTGGGGGTTTAACTTCTGAGGTGGGGGAAGGTTTAATTTCTGGGGACGGGGAAGGAGTGGGAACCGAATTAACTGCTACTGCATCCATCTGTTCTAATTCCACCACATACACTTCGTTGACGCTTTGGGAACCCTGGGGAATAGCCTCAAAGTCAATTTTGCCCTTAATGACGATTTCCTCGCCTTGACGGGGTAATTTATTGCTATTGGTGCGAATCCAAATCTTGCCAGAACCATCCTGCAAAAGATAGGCCCCTCCCGCTAAAAAAGGGGCATAATTGCTCACAGTTCCCCTAAGATAAACTAAAGCGCCTTTTGGTTTTTCCTGTAATTGCTCGATCGCTGTTAGGGGAGGATCACCGATGTAGGGAACGGCAATACCGAGGTCAGCAAGGGTACTACAACCGAATAACCCTAGCAATAATAATAAACTGCCGATGCGCCCTACACGAGTCTGAATAGACATTCTTGCTTTAACCTTAACGAGTGCGATTAGCCAATCTTTTTGACCATAGAATAGATCCGAAAGATTTTTGTTCTCGGTATTATCATAGAATGTCCGTAACTACTTGCCAAATTCTCGACGGGAAAGCCTTAGCTCAAAAAATCCAGCTTGGTCTAGGAGAGCGCATCCAGACGCTACAATCTCAAATGGGAAGACCTCCGGGGTTAGCGGTGTTGATGGTGGGGGATAATCCCGCTAGTGCCGTTTATGTCCGCAATAAGGAGAAAGCTTGTACTAAAATCGGTATGGCCTCTTTTGGTCGTCATTTTCCAACCGATACAAATGAACTAGAAGTTTTAGCGGAAATTGTCCGTCTCAATCAAGATGAGCGGGTGGACGGGATTTTAATTCAATTACCCTTACCCAAGCATTTAGATGCGGTTTCCCTTCTCTACCAAATTGACCCGAAAAAAGATGCTGATGGTTTACATCCTCTCAATTTAGGCGGTTTAGTGCGGGGTGAGGACTGTATCCGCAGTTGTACTCCTGCGGGGGTCATGGCACTGCTGAAAGAATATAATATTCCCATAGCCGGTAAGCACGCGGTGGTACTGGGTCGCAGTATTCTAGTGGGGAAACCTTTAGCTTTAATGTTATTGGAGGAAAACGCTACGGTAACTATTGCTCACTCGCGCACGGAAAATCTGGCAGAAATAACCAGAAGTGCCGATATTTTAGTACCTGCGGTCGGTAAAGCCAATTTAATCACTAAAGATATGGTAAAACCGGGTGCGGTGGTGGTGGATGTGGGTATTAATCGCGTCGCTGACCGTTTGGTGGGCGATGTGGACTATGCTGGGGTTTTAGAAGTAGCTAGTTATCTTACTCCTGTACCGGGTGGTGTCGGTCCGATGACGGTGGCAATGTTATTAAAAAATACCTTGTTAAGTTACGAACGCAAGTTATAAATCCTCAGCTACCAGCTATCAGCTATTCAGTGATTCGGCTCTCTTGGGTTCGGTAGGTAAAATCTATTCTAAAATACAGTCCTGCTGGCGAGTGCGTGGAACGAACCACAAAGACACAAAGGACACAAAGATTGATCGCTTCTATATAAGTTAAAATAATCACACAAAGAACAAGAGAGCCGTAATTCTACCGATACAATCCTTGATTTTTTTTTAACTATGTTGGTAGAATTTTACAAAACTGAATAGACTAGGAGCTTTTCGGTCATGATCTTTATTATCCCGATTATTCTTGGTGCGGCGGCCTTAGTTACTGCTGGTGTGGGTGTTAGTGCGGGTGCTGATGGTGTATCCAAGCTACAAAAGGCGGAAAAAATTGGCAACAGTGCCGAACAAAGATACAAAAAAGCCAACAAATCCCTAGAAAAAAAGTTTCAAGCTACCCAAAAATTCGCGGAAGAATACGGTCAACTGCAAATTAATGTCAAAATCAACACTATCGGCAGATTTGTTAAGTTTATTAGCAGAATTGATCAAAGAATTAGTCAAAGAATTGGTCAAAATTCCTCCCCATCCCATCAACGCTTCTCAGAAGGGTTTGAGGGATTTTCTGCCGAACAATTCAAGGAATATAAAGCAGAAGTGTTAAACGCGCAAAGTTTGGCTGTGGGGGGTTTAAAAGTAGTGGGAGTCGCTTCGGCAGCCAGTCAGGGAACCCTAGGATTAATTGGTCTTTTCGGTACTGCTAGTACAGGAACAGCAATTAGTGGACTTAGTGGGGCAGCCGCTTGGAATGCCACCCTAGCATGGTTAGGAGGTGGTTCTTTAGCTGCCGGTGGTGGTGGTATGGCTTTGGGAACAGTGGTTTTAGGAGGTATTACCGTCGGACCTGCTTTAATGATTGGTGGTTTTGTCTTAGGAGGAGAAGGGAAAAAAGCCCTAAGTAAAGCTATCGAATACGCCAAAGAAGTGGATAATAAAATAGCTCAATTAGATAAAAGTAAGAGTTTTTTAGGACAAGTTCAGAGCAGAATTAAGGAGTTACAATACCTCGTTAATAGTCTGAATAGTAGAGCTATTCAGAGTTTAACTGAACTGGAGTCACGAGCTAATTTTAATCTCCATCTAGAGGAAGATGTGGCCAAGTTTCGGGAGGTACTACTTTTAATTAAAGCTTCATCGGAAATCATGAAACTACCCATCCTAGACGAAAAGGGAAAATTAACCAAAGCAACGGAAAATCTCGAAGAAAACTACCGCCATCTCTTAGAAAACTAATAATTATTCTTGAAAATCTATGAATGTTATCAATTGGTGAATAGCTCTTTATCCTCTGGTGATAATCAAAAACCTGCCTTAACTTTAGAAGAAATTATCATCTTATTTTGCTCTATTTCTTTAAAAATTTCAGTCAATTATTAACGGTAAAAGCCGCGTTAAAAGATGCTAGTCACTATTGGAAATTTCAATTAATTATCTGTTAATATTTAAGGATAAATATGACTCTAGAACTGCATAATTTTATCTGGGAAGAAGAACGTTTAGTGCAGGTGGAAACCCAACCCCATCACATCGCAGGGGTACTAACGGCAATTCAGGAAACCATGAATGATTCCGATTGCGAATGGGAGGATGTTTATTCCGCTTATTACGAGTGCGAAGATGACGGTACAATCACTTTTTATGAGGGAGAAAGTGCCGAGGAAGATAATCCAGGTATCTGGACTTATGTGGTTTATGAATGTGCCGCAGGAGAAGAAACAGTGATGACTAATGTTAATATCAATACCTTTGCTCCTCTCTTGCAATTACAACAATTAGCGGGGATTTAAAGACTACAAAAATCTTGAGTTATAGGTTTGTTAAAGTAGTTATCTTAACGATGAGGTACGAAGTTTTCGTTTTAGGGATTCGGTCGCCGGTCGTGGGTCGTCGATACAAAATTAGGTCATACTCCATATTTATGAGAAAGGCTGTATATCAATACAAAAAAAGGTGGGACTTGCCCACCTTTATCACTAAACTATTGTCCTTGCTCCACTGCTGCCACCATCAATAAAGTCTTGAGGACAGAATCAGGATTAAGACTGATAGAATCGATGCCTAATTCCACTAAAAATTGAGCAAATTCGGGGTAATCACTGGGGGCTTGACCACAGATACCGATTTTGCGATTATGGGCTTTAGCGGTTTCAATGGCCATTTTCACCATGCGTTTAACTCCCTCATTCCGTTCATCAAAAAGATGGGCAACTAGGGCAGAATCCCGATCTAATCCTAAGGTTAATTGGGTCAAATCATTAGAACCGATCGAAAATCCGTCAAACACCTGAGCAAATTGGTCAGCAAGAATTACATTACTTGGTAACTCACACATCACATAAACTTGCAAACCATCAACCCCGCGTTCGAGACCATTTTTCGCCATTTCTTCAAGGACTCTCATCCCTTCTTCGGGGGTACGACAGAAAGGAATCATCGGAATCACATTAGTTAATCCCATTTCTTCCCGGACCATTTTCAGCGCCCGACATTCCAAAGCGAAAGCCTCGCGATAATTAGGATCAGTATAACGGGAAGCGCCGCGCCAACCGATCATCGGGTTTTCTTCCTTGGGTTCAAAGGGTTTGCCACCCAATAAATTAGCGTATTCATTGGATTTAAAATCGGACATCCGCACAATTACATCTTTGGGGTAGAATGCGGCTGCAATCATGGCAATTCCCCGGGCCAATTTATCGACGAAAAATTGGGGTTTATCCTCGTAGTGTTTGGTTAATTCGGCGATTTGGTCTTTTACGTCTCCTTCTTCCAATTCGTGGAATTTCAGCAAGGCGCTGGGGTGGGCCTGAATGTGGTTAGCGATAATAAACTCTAGACGCGCTAAACCGACCCCTTGGGCAGGAATATCGGCAAAAGCGAAGGCTTTTTCGGGATTACCGATATTCATGAGGATTTTTGTCCGAGTTTGGGGCAAATTGTCCAGGGGAGTTTCAAGAATTTCAAAGGGTAGCAATCCGAGGTAAACTTTCCCTTCATCCCCTTCCGCACAGCAAACGGTGACTTCCTGACCGGTTTTAATCGTTTCCGTGGCATTATTGCAACCCACGATCGCCGGAATACCCATTTCTCGCGCGATAATAGCGGCATGGCAAGTACGACCACCTTGATTAGTCACGATCGCGCTTGCTTGTTTCATAATCGGTTCCCAGTCGGGATCCGTGCGATTGGTGACGAGAACTTCTCCCGGTTTAAAGTTGTTGATTTTATCTACACTGAGGATGACTCTGGCTTTTCCTTGACCGATTGCCGCACCTACACTCCGTCCCACCGCTAAAACTTGACTTCTTTCTTTAATTTCGTAGGATTTAAGGATATTAGCGGCTTTTTGCGATTGTACGGTTTCTGGACGGGCTTGAACGATAAAGAGTTCTCCCGTGATCCCATCTTTTGCCCATTCGATGTCCATGGGGGTGTAGGTTCCGCGCACTTGCGAGTAATGTTCCTCGATTTGGGTCGTCCAACGGGCTAAAGTGAGGATTTCTTGGTCGCTAATGCAGAATTGATCCTGTTCTAGCTTGTTAACTCGGATATTCTTGGTTAGACGCGATCCTCCATCATCGTAGATCATCTTGATGGCTTTACTGCCGAGGCGTTTGTCGAGGATGGGTTTGTAGCCGTTTTTAAGAGTGGGTTTAAAAACCAGATATTCGTCGGGGTTAACGGCACCTTGCACGACATTTTCCCCTAAACCGTAGGCTGCCGTGATTAAAGTGGCATTTTTGAACCCTGTTTCCGTATCGATGGAGAACATCACCCCGGAGGTGGCTAGATCTGAACGCACCATTTTTTGGACACCGACGGAAAGGGCGACGGCAAAGTGATCGAAACCGTTATGATGACGGTAGGAAATAGCGCGATCGGTGAATAAAGAGGCAAAACATTTATGGCAAGCTTCTAAAACTCCCCTTACCCCTTGCACGTTGAGGTAGGTTTCCTGTTGTCCAGCAAAACTCGCTTCTGGTAAGTCTTCGGCAGTGGCACTCGATCGAACGGCCACATCGATGGAATGATAGAGATCATCGCCATAACGTTCACAGAGTCGGCGATAGGCAATAGCGATCGCATGACTTAAATCATCGGGGAACGGTGTATTGAGGATTAATGTGCGTGCTTGTTTACCTTTTTCTTGCAAGTTTTGGACATCGTTTTCGTCTAAATCTTGGAAAATTTGTCTTAATTGTGCGTCTAGTCCGGCTTTTTCGACAAAGTGACGGTAAGCGTAAGCGGTGGTGGCGAATCCTGTGGGGACATTAATCCCTTTCGGGGTTAATTGTTGGATCATTTCGCCTAATGAGGAGTTTTTCCCACCGACTAATCCCACATCTTTGCTGTCTACTTCTTCAAACCACAGAATTAATGCTTGTTCTCTAGAGGTTCTCGCAACATCTTGTAGTAGCATCATAAGTATTTTTACCTCTGTAATCTATACTTTCAGTTTAGCTACATACCATCTTCAAAAATCCTTGAGTTTGATATTTATTTACAAAACTATATAATAGCCAAATCAGCCACGATAACCCTATCTCTAAAGGGTTTGATTGTCTAGGTAATTAACACAAAAATTAACAAATTAATCAGGAGTCTCAACAGTAACTTTCCTCAATGATAGCCTTAGTTATCTCAAAATAGTTACAGCAGTTATCTCAATGGTGAGATAGGAAGTTTTCTTTTTGGGGAGTCGGTCGTCAGCAGTCAGGAGTCAATACCAAATTAGGTTATACTTTTTTTATGAGAAGGGCTGTAATTTAGCTTTAGGCATTTTCAAGGTCTGATAATAGTTCTTCTTCTGTTAAGTCAATCATCCCTAGGCCAAAATTGGTCAATCTCAATAAAAAATTAACCCTATCCACTCCTAATAAATTGGCAGCCATACCCGATGAAATATGTTTCATCTCAAAGGGTTTTACTACCATAGCCCAGGTTGCTTCTTTCTCGAATTCCTCTCGTGTTTTTTGAAGAAAGTCGGGTAAATTTTCAGGATAATTTATTGTGAGTTGTAAAGTCATATCTCCTGCTATATTTATCTCATTTTTTTAGGTTGGATTTCACCTAGTTTAGCTCCATCCAACCTAGATTTATTTATAGTTGTCTAATGGTGACATCAACAGTTTTAACCGTAGTTCCCAAACTGGATAAAGGAGGTTGAATTTCCTGTTCATTACCCACTACTAGAGTCACAATTTGATTCGGTTGCAGATATTGTTGGGCCACTCGTTGAATATCGGCAATTGTCACCCCTTTTACCGCTTGTTGATAACGGAAGATAAAATCTTGGGGATAACCATAGTATTCATAGGTCATCAATCGCGATAAATTTTGAGCAGGTTTCTCAAACTTAAAAACAAAAGAATTGAGAATAGCATTTTTAGCATCTGCCAATTCTTTTGCGGTTACGGGTTGATTGCGAAGGCGCTCGATTTCGCCTAAAATTGCCTTAATAAAAGGTACGGTAGCATCGGTGCGAGTTTGACCTCCGGCAATAAATAAACCGGGATAATCATAACGACTATTCCAGACACCATAGACAGAATAAGCTAATCCTTGACGGGAGCGCACTTCATTAAATAAACGACCACCAAAACCGCTTAAAATCTCATTTAATACCGTTAAAGCGGGATAGTCAGGACTATCCAAACGACCACCAAGATGGCCTAATAAAACCGTACTCTGGGTTAATTGGGGTTGATTGACAACAAAGACACCTTGAAGATTTTTTTGGGTTGCCGAAGGGGTGACAATTTTAGTGGTAGTGGCGGGATTTTTCCAATCGCCAAAAGTCTTATTGATTAATGCTTTCATCGACGGAGAATCAAAATCACCGACAATTCCTAAAATTATTTGGTCGGGACGGACATAGGTACGATAAAAATCGATTAAATCCTGACGGTCAATATTAGCTAAAGTGCTATATTCTACAGTACGAGCGTAGGGGCTATTATCACCATAGACTAGCTTTTTAAACTCCCGACTAGCAATATCATCGGGATCATCATTACGTCGGGCAATTGTTCCTTTTTCCTGAACTTTGGCTAATTCCACCCTCTGGTTTTCAAAAGCTGGGGAACGCAAAACCTCGGCAAAGAGATTAAAAACTGTTTCTAAGTCTTCACTAAGAGCGCTAAAACTAGCAGTTCCATTGTTAAGATCGATCGAGGTTTCTACTAGGGCTGCTCTTTGTTCTAATAACTGATTTAAGACATTAGAAGAATGTTTTTCTGTGCCACCACTACGCAGCACGGTTCCAGTAATATCGGCTAATCCGACTTTTTCCTCGGATTCTAATCTTCCTCCCGTCCGAATCATCGCCGTACCACTCACTAAAGGTAAGTTCCGATCCTCCACTAAATAAACCACCATACCATTATCTAGTTGATAGCGTTCGTATTTTGGAACTGTAACTTCAGGAAGGGGAGGAAAAGTTAAATCGGTAAAATGTCGTGGGGTTTGGGCAATTGCCGGGGAACGAAAAGCTAGGACACCCATCAGGGTGATAATGATTAAACCTAGCCATTGTAAGCGTTTTTTCATGATTTGAGTCAAAATTATTGAGAGGAATAGATAAGAGGGAGCAAAAGGCAAACCTGGCCGCTTTTTGCTTTTTACGGTAGTCCTCAAGAAGTAATGATGATAGAATAGTCGCTAAAAATCAAGTGTCTCTCCGCCATGCCTAATTGTCCAAAATTCCCTACGGATCGGGGAGATATAGTATTTTATCTATCACTATAATTCCTCTTTGGATTTATCATTACTTGTTTAGCACTACCAATTTCAATCAGATTCTTGAGTATTTTTCGTTCCCCCTACAAACCCATTCTAAACTAGAGGTCGGCATTACTGCTCTGGCAGCGCCCTGAGCATTCAAACTCTCGAACTAGCTTTTACAGAGACTCGAACCATCGACGCGCTGATATTCTTGGATTCTCGTAGGCCATGGCCTTAACTTATTTGTCAATATAAGTCAAGCTCAACCTCTTACTTATTGCCAAAAAAGCTTTATTTATTTTTTTCTATTGGACGTTGCTCAATCAAGCGATGCGGATAAGCTAAGACGCATTTAAACCGCTTATTCTTAGATTAGCCGAACTTCCCTCAATCCCTTTACTGTTGCCTTTTGCCTCGTCTCAACAAGCAATTTAAATTACGAACAGCTTAGTCAAACAGTCCACTCGCCTAAGTTTTCCAACAATTCCTATTTTTTCATAATTAGGGGTCTCAAGACCCCCTAGCGGCCACCGAGAAAACCTTCACCAGCTAAGTATTTTTACTCAAGTCTCTGGAGGGGGACAGCTTATGTGACAGTTGAGAGTGCGGAATGTGGGTTTAAACTGCGTCAGAGTCTCTGAGCAGCCATTTATAGGGATTGCAGCCTCTGGAGGCTCCTTTCTCTCCCCTCCCCAGTTCTGAAAAGATACTTAATAGAGCCGTAGATTAATAACATTGCCGTTAAAGTCATGGCCATAATTAGGGGGGCGATTTTGGCTAACCAGAAAGCCACGAAGATTATCCCGATTCCGTCAGCGAGTAAGATGGGTAAACGTGGCCCTATGCCATGGTCAATGATTGTTTCCGTGCTTGGCTGCAGTTGAATCTTGGCTAAACAATGAAACCAAATTTGACTGACTAAAACTATTAAAGCTCCCCATCCTATCCAGAGGGCAGCCACATAAAAGCCCGACAATTCTAAAACAATTGTACTAATTGTAACCATAAAAAAGCGATCGAGGCGAGGATCGCTGGTTTTTTGCTGAAATTGGGCAATTTCTGCCAAGTCCACCGCTGCCATGCGTGCCTGTTCCATACACATCCCCAGGGTACCTAGGGCAAGAATAGCAGCGGATAGGTTTTCCGGTGAGAAGATTTGGGAGATTATGCCTAAACTAGCCGGAAAAAACAGTAAAAAAAGGATCGTTCGTCTCATCTATTCGGGGTGGGGTCGGATTAAGATAAGAAATGCTCTTGACTTGATCATTTCTGTAATGTCTTGTTTGCCTCCTTTTCAAAATGCTCTCCTTCTCACCCAAGCTTTAACCCATCGTTCCTATGTCAATGAACAGTCGGAATTGACGGAAAATAACGAGCGCCTAGAATTTTTGGGCGATGCGATTTTGGCTTTTTTGGTGGGCGAACTTTTGTATCAAAAATATCCCGCCATGAATGAGGCCGAATTAACTCGTTTGCGGTCAAATTTGGTCAAAGAAGAACAATTAGCGCAATTGGGCATCGAAATCGGACTGGGGGAGTTAATGCGTTTAGGCAAGGGGGCAATTAAAGATCGGGGGCGATCGAATCCTACCCTATTAGCGGACACTTTTGAAGCGATAATTGGGGCTTATTATCTAGATTCGGGGTTAAATGCGGTTAAAAACTATCTGCACGGGCTTTTTATCCCTGTAGCCTCTCATTTAGTCTCTCAACAATCGGAATCGCCATCTTTTATCGATGCTAAAAATCTCTTTCAACAGTGGGCGCTGGCCAATTTCGCCTCTAATCCAGAATATACGATCATCGATGTGACGGGACCCCCCCACGCTAGGGAATTTACTGCCGAAGTGCGGGTTAATAACCTTCTCTACGGTACAGGTAAAGGTAAACGGAAACAGGATGCCACCAAAGCGGCTGCCGAAGATGCCTTAAAGCGCTGTCAATGGCAATAATAAATAAGGCCAAACCTACTTAGGGTCTGCTGAAAAAGTTTGTTGGTGGGGGCAGGGTGTGGGGTGTGGGGTGTGGGGTGTAGGGTTTTACCGATTTTGAGGTAGTCAGTTACCTAATTTTCAGGGAAAAAGTACCTGAATTTTACCCCTGATCCCTCCAATGGTCGGCACTTTTTGAGGTCAAAAAAGTCTAAAAGCCTTATCCAACAAGGTTTTTAGATTTATTCAGCAAGCCCTAGG
>NZ_JADBUB010000190.1:0-15422 GCF_020245865.1 Microcystis sp. M169S2 | reverse complement strand
TAGCTCTCTATAACCTGAGTATCCTAGCATTGTTCCCAGTATTATTACTACTAATACTATCCATAAAGGGTGTCTTTTTCCTTTATCTTTCCGAAAGTCCTTGACTTGTTTTAGTTTTTCTATTAAGCTCAACATATATTTAAAAAGTTGGCGGTCACTTCTCATTTTACCTGATAGCGATCGCTTTTACTTTTGATATTCTGATGGGAGAATGAAACGGCCCTACCCCAACGGGGGGTTTGGGGGGTTCTACCCCCCAAAAGCTTGGATTGAGTGATAAAATCGAAAGTAACGCCCAATTTTAAAAGAGAGTTTCCCCTTAAAAATCCCAACTTAGTAGATTGACAAAAATGAGATGCACCCACAGAAATAGTAAAACATCGGGGTTAAATTGTGGCAGTCAGGAAAAGATCCACTATACTGTTAGACTTAAACAGGTCATAACCCAATGACCATCGAGCTATAATCATGTCACCGCCACAAAGATCATTTTATGCTTTCTGAGCTGGAACCGAGCGACACCCTCACCACTACCACTGTCAATATGGGCGATCAAACTACCGATATCAAGCCAATTTTAGCCTTAAAAGAGTTGGTTGCTAGTTTATATCGCGAACAAAACAAAGTTCAAAATCTCTTGAGTTCCCTCGGTTTTGCCCTGCGGAGTTTCAATAATTTAAACCAATTCCTCGATCTTACCCCCTTGATGGCCGCACGAGTGGCAGATGCGGAGGGGGGGGCGTTGATTTTGAGCAAAAATAACGGTCAAGTGGCCCTCGATCAACTGCATTGCCAAGATAATCAAATTAATGGGGAACTACGCCGACAATTAGAGGCAATTATCCGACAATTAAACCAAGAGGCGGCACTTGAAAATAAAAATAGTCGATCGCTTCTCGATAGTCTCGATCATCAGATCCGGCAAACTCTCGGACAGGGTACGCAGATTTATAGTACACCTGTTTTAGTAAAAAATAGTGAACGGGGACGTTTATACGTTTTCAGTCGCGATCCCAATTATGGTTGGACACCCACCCGTCGTAAACTTTTGCAGCTAGTGGCCGATCAAACGGCGGTGGCTATAGCTAATAATGAATTAACGATCGAATTACGGGCCAAGGAACGTCAGGATCGAGAGTTAGAAATCGCTTCCGAAATCCAAAATCGTCTTTTACCCCGGCAATGTCCGAAAATTCAGGGGGTAGAATTGGCAGCCCACTGCAAAACAGCCAATCGCGTTGGTGGCGATTATTATGATTTTATCCCCTGCAACTACGATCAATTTAAACCAGCAACGGAGGCGGAAAGGGAAGCTAGTACCGCTCCTTGGAGTATAGTCATCGGTGATGTTATGGGTAAAGGTGTCCCGGCAGGATTATTGATGACCATGACCCGGGGAATGTTGCGAGCGGAAGTGTTAAATCGTCACTCCCCGGCCCAGATTTTGCGTCATCTCAATCGGGTTATGTATGCCGATCTCGATAATTCTCATCGTTTCGTGACATTATTTTATTCCGAGTATGATCCCCTGACGCGCCGTCTTGGCTACAGTAATGCTGCCCATTATCCCACCCTCTGGTGGCGGGCTAAACGGGGAGAGTTAGAGTCTCTCGACACGGAAGGGACATTAGTTGGTTTAGAGGCCGATTCTATCTATGATGATGCCCAAGTGCAATTAGAAGTGGGAGATACGCTGATTTATTATACCGATGGCTTTACCGATGCAGTCAACTCGAAAGGGGAAAGATTTGATCAGAAAAATTGGCTATCGGCAGTTAAAGAAGCCTGTCAACAGTACACCGATCCCGAACAGATTCTAGAATATTTATTTGGAAAAGTGGCCGCTTTTACTGGGTTGGGAAATGACAGTAGTGACGATATGACTTTAGTAGTTATGCGAGTGAAATCGGAGGAATAAATCATCAATTAGCTCAATTCTCCTCTTGCCAAGGAGCAAATAAAGGCAATAAAGCTAACCCAGGTAAAGCGGCAATTACCGTGATTAAAAAGAACCACTGCCAACCGATCGCCTCGGCTACAACTCCGGCGGGAGCCACCAAAATATCGCGACTAAAGGCCATTAAACTTGATAAGAGGGCGTACTGAGTAGCGGTAAAACGAGCATTACAAAGACTCATTAAAAAAGCCACAAAAGCGGCAGTGACTAAGCCACCACAGAAGTTTTCAATATTAATAGCTAAGACCATAAAAGGATAATTTTGCCCTAAATTTGCTAAAATAAAATAGACTAAATTACTAATAGCTTGCAAGCCGCCAAAAATCCAGAGCGATCGATTAATTCCCCAACGACTTAACAGGGAACCACCTAATAAAACTCCCACCATAGTTGCTATCATGCCCATGCCGCCTTGGATCGCCCCGATAGCGGTTTGACTGAAACCAGTTTTTAAGAGAAAAGGAGTCACCATATTATTAACTAAAGCATCCCCTAAACGATAGAGAACAATAAAGGCGAGAATGCTGATTCCTTGACCTAATTGATAGCGTTGAAAAAACTCTTGGAAAGGCAACCAAACCGCCTCTAAAAGGCTTTGAGGAGTATCATTCCTAGGGGGAGTAGCTGGGGCGAAAAAAGACCAAATAATCGTTAAAGCCATCAATCCAGCTAGGAAAAGATAGACAAGGGGCCAGGGAAATTGATCGGCTAAAATTAAAGCGATCGAACCGGTTAAAATTAAAGCCAAACGATAACCTAAAACCCCGATCGCCACCCCAGCCCCCATCTCCCATTTTTCTAAAATATCTGTGCGATAGGCATCGTAGGCAATATCTTGAGTGGCACTAAAAAAAGCGATCAGTAAAGCATTAATTGCCAATAATTCCAAAGATTGTTTTGGTTGTTGAAAAGCCATGCAACCAATCGCTAAAGTTAAACAAATTTGAGCGATTAAAATCCAACCGCGACGACGACCAAGAAAAGGAGGAATATAGCGATCAAGTAAGGGAGACCAAAGAAATTTGAGAGAGTAGGGGAGGGTAACTAAACTAAATAAACCGATCGATTTCAGATCAACTCCTTCGGTGGTCATCCAAGCTTGCAGGGTGCGACTGGTGAGAAATAAGGGCAATCCGGAAGCAAAACCTAAGAATAACAAAGCCGCCATTTTTTGACTGCGGAACACTTGCAAATAAGCGGAAATTTCTTTGATCATAGAGAGGATAGGAGGATAGATTAGATTAAAGAATATAGTTAATTGACCCAAAAAGAAAGAGATTAGTTCTGACCGGCATCATTCCATCTTAACCATGGCCCGGCGATCAAAAAAAATTCCCGAAAAATAGCGGTCTTTCCCCCAGCGGGGGCTATAGGCAGTAGAATAGATGAGATTTTGATTCAGTAG
The DNA here is from genome assembly GCF_020245865.1 of Microcystis sp. M169S2. Taxonomy (NCBI): domain Bacteria; kingdom Bacillati; phylum Cyanobacteriota; class Cyanophyceae; order Chroococcales; family Microcystaceae; genus Microcystis; species Microcystis sp. M169S2. The sequence goes on along the minus strand of NZ_JADBUB010000190.1, from coordinate 12,060 downwards.
TCTTGAAAAATTGCGGTCTTCTCCCTAAGATAGATGCTTGATTCCCCCAACTAAATCCCACCCCTATTTACCCTTCCCAGATAAGGACCGCCATCCCCATCTTCCCTCCCGACTCCTGTGATTAAAGTGGACTCCTGTTTTATCTCATACCTATTGTCTCATCCCTCCGACTCGGAAGCGACCGGTGACACTGCCGCCATTACCGTCGAGGTGCGTTTGGCCCAAAGCCAAGATCTCAAAAGCTTGGCGGAGATTCTCGCCGATAGTTTTCTCCCCACGGCCAATTATTGGTCTTTTCTGCGTCCTATCTTTAAATTAGGCATTTACGAGGACTTACGGGGACGATTGCGCGGTGATACCCCTTACTATCACTGTCTGGTAGTCAGTCAAACCAGCGTCACTGCTACGGGTTCTCAGGAAATTATTGTCGCTACGGCGGAAATCAGCTTAAAATCCAGTTCTTTTTTGGCTGTTCCCATTCCTTATATTTCTAATTTAGCCGTTAGTCCCGATCGCCGGCGTGCCGGTCTGGCCCGGAGATTGCTGCTCAAGTGTGAACAGATCGCTAGAGAATGGGGTTTTGAAGAACTTTCCCTCCATGTTCTCGATAATAACCTAGCGGCCCGGTCACTGTACTTAAGTAGCGGTTATCGTCTGCAAAAAACCGACGGTTGGTTGGTCAATTGGTTATTTAATCGACCACAAAAGTTATTTCTGCACAAAAAAATCAGCCATTGAGGAGATGGGAGGCGGTCGGCGGTCGGCGGTCGGCAGCTTTTATTTATTCATCCTCCCACTTGCCACTTGCCACTTCCCACTTCCCCACTTCCCCACACCCCACCAGCAAACCCTAGTATAGATATTTCTGCAAAATTGCGATGCAGAACAACGATAAGGAAAAATTCTGCTATATTATCTGCTAACTCTCTAAAAAACCCAATTAGTTTAATAATCTTTTCCGGGTATCTGAGAAAACAAATAGTTGATCTCTTTAAATATGGTTTTAGGGAGATAATTAGTGACTGTGTGAGGCAATTTGTGGTTAATAAGACAAAATCAAGGCTTAAAAGCGGAAAATCAAGCAAATTAGCAGCTAGACCTGTGAAAAAGCGGCGATTGTCCAGTAAATGGTTCCTGACAGCCCTAGGCTTAACCGGCTGCGCCCTAGTTTCCGCTACGGCGGGGGCTATGTTGGCTGTGTCTCTCTCCTCCACACCTTTGCGACAAGCTGCCCTTAGTCCCGAAGAAGCCGCCGCTTTTAACAATCAGCAGGCCATATCCTATGAAAATCTGCAACTTCCCGCCCTCAACCGCCCCGTTAATATTCTGGTAGTCGGCGCGAAAGTGTTGACATCCGATGTCAAGGAGGCACAAACCCCAGATTTGGGTTATCATGCCCCAGTTAATTCCTTGGAGGGTTTAACCGATACCATGCTGTTACTGCGTTTTGACCCCCAAAGACAGAAGTTAACCATGCTTTCCATCCCCCGGGATACCCGCACCGATATCGAGGGTTACGGGGAGAAAAAAATCAATCAAGCTAACGCCCTTGGGGGACCTGCTTTAACGGCGGAAACGGTTAGTCATCTTTTAGAGGGAGTCGCTATCGATCGCTATGTTCGCATTAATGTGCAGGGTGTGGAAAAATTAATTGATGCTTTGGGGGGGGTGACGGTATATGTTCCCAAAGACATGAAGTACCAAGATTTTAGTCAACACCTCTACATTGACCTGAAAAAAGGGGAACAACACCTCAACGGCGAGAAATTCCTCCAGTTTGCCCGTTTTCGTTACGATGCTAAAGGTGATATCGGTCGTATCCAACGACAACAGCAATTAATGCGGTCTTTAGTGGAACAAACCCTAAAACCAGCAACTTTATTGAAAATTCCCGATATTATCGAGGTTATCCGCACCCATATAGATACTAATCTCAGTTTAGAGGAGTTACTCGCCCTAGCCGGTTTTGCCTCCAAAACTCAACGCGCTGATGTGCAAATGCTACTGCTACCCGGAGACTTTAATGGTGATGGTCGGCAAGGGATCAGTTATTGGTTGCCCAATCAAAGTAAAATTCAAGAGCTAGTGGCTCAACATTTTAACCACGGCTCTTTTATGGCTGACATTGAGGAAACCACGCAACCGACTCGCATAGCTGTGGAAGATAGCATCGATAATCCAGAAGCGGTGCAAACTCTAGTCAGATATCTGCACTCATTGGGTTATGAAAATGTTTTTGTCTCTAAGTCTTCATCGCCAATTCTAGAAACTACCAGAATTATTGCTCAAAAAGGGGATGATTCCCTGGCTGCTGCCCTGCATAATAGCCTTGGTGTCGGGGAAGTTTTGGTGGAAAGTACAGGGAATCTCGCTTCTGATGTGACGATTAAAATTGGTCAAGATTGGCAAGAAAAATCAGCTAATCTTTCTGATCTATCCCCTGGCAACTAAGAGAAAAATCAAGTTTATCTGAGTTAGGAGTTACCCATTGACAAAAAACTCATCCATTATCAGTTATCATTGATTAATGATTGGTCACTGATTACTGATTACTTTTTACTCTCCCATGATTCCTTTTTTTGAGAAACTAAAAACTCCTTTAACTAAGCAAAAAATCTCGGTTCTGCAAATTAATTTGGGGAAAAAATGTAACCTTGCTTGTAGCCATTGTCATGTGGAAGCTAGTCCAGTTCGCTCCGAAGAAATGACTCCAGAAGTATGCGAACAAATTATCGAACTGATCGAAAGATTTCCCCAAATCAAAACCGTCGATCTGACCGGTGGCGCTCCCGAAATGCTCTACGGTTTTAAACCAATTGTGGAAATCTCTAGAAAAGCGGGAAAAGAGGTAATTGTGCGCTCGAATTTAACTATTTATTTCGAGAAAGGATTTACTGATATTCCTGAATATTGCGCTGGCCATCAGCTGCGGGTGGTGGCTTCTTTACCCTGTTATCTTGCCGATAATGTGGATAAAATGCGCGGTCTGGGAGTCTATGATCGATCGATTGCTGCTTTACAATGGTTAAACCGTCTCGGTTACGCTCAAGAGCCGAATTTGATGGTCGATTTAGTCTATAATCCCCAGATTCCTAAGTCAGAGAATTTTTCTCTTACACCGGATCAGGTATCCCTAACACGGGATTACAAAAAGTTCTTGCAAGAACATTTTAATATTTCTTTTAACAATCTGTTTACTATCACTAACTTACCCGTCGGAAGAACCCGTTTCCATCTGGAACACCGGCAACTCTATCAACCCTATCTTCAATTCCTCGAAGACCATTTTAATGGCGATACTGTCGAACATTTGATGTGTCGTAATCAGCTTTCGATCGATTATTTGGGTAATATCTATGACTGCGATTTTAATCAGATGGAGGCTCTGGCTGCTTGCACCAGTCAAGGCCGAAAATTAACCCTGCTAGATTTATTACAAGCGGGTAGTTTAGATGTAATTGCAGAGGTACAAACCGCTTCCTATTGCTACGGTTGCACTGCCGGCAGCGGTTCCAGTTGTGGGGGAGCTTTGACTTCAAACTGAACAAGTGTACTGGAAATAGTCAAAAGTTTGGCCGATGATTAGGGACCAGAAAAAACCGCCGATTCGATATCTTGGCGACTAAGGGAGTATTTAAAAGCGCGATTGATGTCACTGCCGTCATTGGCTGCCCGAAGGTAACGAACGGTGATTTCTTCGATATCGAGGCAGATTTCCGCTTTCCATGTCGGTTTTTCCACAGTCCAACAGTGGACATTCTCGGTATTTTTCCGACAACCTAACTTAACTAGCCATGCTTCGATCGCCGGTAAGGGATGATTATAGAGGGGAGTATCAGCAGTGGGAATCTTCATCGCATCTAAATCAAAAATAATTGGGCTACAGTGACAGCATTCTCTCCTCGAAGCATAGCAATAATCACCGCCAGTAACAAGCAGCCGAGCAGGGTGAGTGCCAAGATAAACAAAGCAAAAATCTCTCCCGAAGATAGGGGGCGATCAGTCGGATCGAGATAGGCGCTACGATTAGCTATGGGTTCATCGCTATCGGGGATGGTTTGGATGACATTCCAGCGCGAGTAACCTATCTGTAAATCATACAGGGAACGGCGATCGGGATTACTCAGGGTGGCATAAGCTTCGTTAAGACGCTGGAATTTAACCGTTGCCACTTCGGGGCTGAGTTCGGTAGTATCGGGGTGGTATCGTTTACTCAGTTCCCGATAGGCTCGTCGCACTTCGATCACCGAGGCACTCGGATGTAGTCCTAGAATGGCATAATAGGTATTGGCAAAGCGCGAGTTAGCGGCAATGACTCGCGAGGTGGTTTGGGAATTATCGCGCTCGAAGGTCACAAGATTTTTTACACTAAAAATTGTCTTAATATTTTAACCCTGTTGATCATGAAATCTCGTTATCGGCTGCGTCTTCGGATCTGTCTTGTCTTTCTCATTGTTGCTCTGACGAGTTGGTCTCCTTGGCTAACCCCTAGCGCCTATGCGGGGATCGATGATGATCGCCTCGATGGTAATATTTTTGTGGTCTATGCGGGTAATGGTTCCCTCGTACCACCGCGTTTAAATTTAGCGGAAACTTTTCAACGGAAAATTCCGGCTATTATTGTCTATTATCTGGATGATAGTAGTGATTGTAAGCGATTTGCGGCGATTGTCTCCCGTTTTCAAGAGTTTTACGGTCGCGCCGCCAGTATTATCCCCGTTACTGTCGATTCTATCCCCTTAAAGTCTTCCTATCGTCCCGATGAACCAGGTTACTATTATCGCGATGGGATTCCCCAAACGGTGGTTTTAGACCAACAGGGTAAAGTGGTTTATGATGGTTTGGGCAATGTTAAATATGAAGATGTGGATGATGTCTTAAGAAAGGTTTTTGATCTTCTGCCTCGATCAGAATCGGTAGAGTTAAAAAGACGCTCTTTTAACGAGTTTAACGCTGAATTGCGCTAGTTACCCCTTTTTTATCCTCAATTGAACCAAAAATAATCATTTAGAGATGCTGTCAGCAGCGTCTCTATCTTGTTTTTAGGAAAAATAAAATTATTTACCTATTGCTTTTATTATCATTTAAGATTTATTTTAACCAATAAATGCTAGGCAATTGAGATTTTATCTGGAGTAACATCTGAAAAATTTTAGCAATAGTGCCAGACTGGAAAAAGTTTGCTAACCTAATTATACTGAGAACAATAATCATTCTTATAGGTGTGAGAGACAGCAATGAAAATCAAGCAAAATTTCCTAACAGCAGCGATATTACTGGGTTTTTCTAGTCCGGTACTGGCTAATAGTCTCGAAAACCTCTCTAGTAACCCCATGGCACAGGTAACAAGTGTCAATCAATTGCGGGATGTTTCTCCCACCGCCTGGGCGTTTGAGGCCTTAAGAAGTCTCGTGGAGAGGTATGGTTGTATAGTAGGTTATCCTGACCGCACTTTTCGCGGTGAACGCGCTTTAACTCGTTGGGAATTTGCCGCCGGGTTGAATGCCTGCTTAAATACCCTAGAAAGATTGATTCAGGAAGGAGTAGCGGTATTAAAAGAAGATCTAGACAGAATTAAGCGATTAGTCAGCGAATTCGAGACAGAATTAGCAGCCCTAGGGGCAAGGGTTGATAACTTAGAAAATCGAGTCGCTTTTCTGGAAAATAATCAATTTTCCACCACTACTAAATTAACCGGGGAAGTGGTGATGGCATTATATGGGGTAGCCACAGGAGAAAAAAACGGTGGTGAAGGGATTCCCCAAGTGCCAGCTTTTGGTTATCGGGCCCGTTTAGAATTAAATACTAGCTTTACAGGCAAAGATTTACTCTATACCCGTCTAGCAACGGGAAATATTGCCGATTTAGCCGATACCACCGGAACTTTTGAAAGTACCTTAGCTTTTACCCAACCGGACGGCAACGATTTACTGCTAGAAGTTTTAAACTACAGTTTCCCCCTAACGGACAATATCCAACTCTGGTTAGAAGCGACGGGAGGTGCTAAAGATGACTTTACCAATACCCTCAACTTTTTGGATGGAGATGGTGCTAGTGGGGCGCTTTCCGCTTTTGGTACCCGCAATCCCCTTTATTTTGCTCCCGGACAAACTGGACTCGGTTTACAGGGTAATTATGGGGCTTTGCAATTCAGCGCCGGTTATCTTGCTGGGGATGCTAACGATCCTAACCCGGGAGCGGGTTTATTTAACGGTTCCTATACCGCCCTAGGGCAGGTTGGTTATGTTCCAAACGATAATTTTGGCATTGCTTTATCCTACTTTCATGGTTATAACCAATTAGACACGGGGACGGGAAGTCAGCGCTCGAATTTCCGATTTTTCACCGAAGAACTATTCGGGGAGGCTGTCCCGACTATTAATAATAGTTTGGGTTTACAATTCACTTGGCGAATTGTCGATGGTTTTGTCCTCGGTGGTTGGGGTGGTTACACAAAAGCTGTCACCCTTAGCACCTTAGATGGACAACTAGAACGCGGGGATTTAGATATCTGGAATTGGGCGGTAACTTTGGCTTTTCCTGATTTATTTAAGGAAGGAAATACGGCGGGTATTATTGTTGGTATGCAGCCTTGGGTATCTAGTTCTAGTATTAGATTAAATGATGGTAGTGGCACTAATGATCCCGATACTTCCTTTCATATCGAAGGATTTTATGAGTGGAAAATCACCGATAATATTGCCCTTACTCCGGGGGTAATCGTGATTACTTCTCCTAACTCAAATAACAACAATTCCACCTTAGTTATCGGCACTATCCGCACGACTTTTACTTTCTGATTTGTCTAGGCAGCCGGTCAGAAATAAAGACAAAGTATGACGGGATTTGACATCATTTCTCGACGGCTGGCTGCTGTTCCAGCGTTTCCCACTCTAAACTAACTAAATGAAGGGGCATTTATGGTATTTTTATACCATTTCTCTAAATGAAAACTACACATCTAATTTAAGTCACCCTTTTTAAGGGGGATTTAGGGGGATTAAACTTCTGTAGTCAGACTTTGGAGAATTGGTATTAGAGACAATTTAGCCTACTTTTGTGGTTTCTTTTTCGGTGGATTTAGAGGGTTTTAGTTTATGCTTGAGGGTTGCACCCACAAAGCTATAATATTGATGGCAGGTTCAAGGACACACCAGATGAAACGAGACGAGGTACTGGCAATTCTAGCGGCACACCGAAAACAGTTACAAACACTGGGGGTAAAATCTTTGTCTTTATTTGGTTCAGTGGCAAGGGATGAAGCTCATAGTGATAGTGACGTGGATTTTTTAGTAGAATTTAATCAAGAAGGTGGTTTTTTTCAACTTCTGCAAGTACAGTATTATTTAGAAGATATTCTGGGATGTTCTGTGGATTTAGGAACTCAGGATACCTTAAGGGAACATTTACGAGAACCTGTGTTGGAGGATGTTATCAATGCCTTCTAGAGATTGGCGAATTTTCCTTCAAGACATTTTAGAATCTATCACTGCAATTGAACAACGTACAAAGGGAATGACGTTTGAGGAATTTGCTAAAAATCAAACAACTGTCAAAGCGGTTCTCTATGATTTTATAATTATTGGAGAAGCAACTAGAAATGTACCAAAGGAAATTCAGTCTCGCTATCCTCTTATTTCTTGGCGTTTGATGGGAGGAATGAGAAATGTGGCAACTCACGAATATTTTCAAGTTAATTTAAGTAGAGTTTGGGCAACAATTCAAGAAGATTTATCGACTTTAGTGCCACAACTACAAGAAGTGTTAGAAAGGGAAACAGAGGCTGAATAGTTGTTTAATAAGCGAAAGTAAAAAAATAAACCCCCTCAAGATTGAATGAAGGGGCATTTATGGTATTTTAGAGGCAATTTAGCCTACTTTTGTGGTTTCTTTTTCAGTGGATTTAGAGGGTTTTAGTTTATGCTTGATGGTTGAAGCTGCACCGAGAGTGCCGAGGGCGAGGAGGCTGAGGGTTGAGGTGGGTTCGGGGACTGGCTTCAAGATTGATGGTTCTCCAGCTACTGAAAAACCAGAGATACTTGATGTAACACCTGTGAGGGCATTGGATAGAACAGATGCACCTGTGGTCAGATCGACGGCATACAGCATATTATCATTGCCAAAAGCAGTGTTAGGGCAGCCGATATAGGTAGTGCCGCTGGCAGGGTCTCTTCCTAAAGCAGCAATTACCCCGCAATTAGTACCAGTTGCACCGATAGTCGTGAACAGCCCACTGGCTATATTTACCGTCCCCAACACATCTGGAGCTCCGTCCCTAAGTGCTAATCCATAAAGCGTACCATCAAAAAATTGTAGGCCAGAAACGTCGCGTCCCGCAGCATCAAAGCTTCCTACTAAGGTAGCTGCCGCAGTTCCCTTATTGACGATATATAGATTGTCACCACTACCATTAGCAACATACATATCACCGCTAACAGGATCAATAGTCATGTCACCTTCCTGCAAGTTGAACCCAAGCAGTCCTACCAGAGTAGAAGATCCAGTCGTAGGATTAAGTGTCCAAAGACGGCTGTTCGGTTCTTCACTGATGGCGTAAATAGTACTATCGACGTCTACAACTAAGCCAATCATACGAATCTGTCCGGTCGGGCCGATTAAAGTAGCTGTCCCGGTGTTAGTGTCAATTGAATACAAGTTGCTATTAAAATTCGACCAATCTGTACCGAGAAGAGATGCCTTAGCATCTTTTGCTGAAACTAGCAACAGCAGTGGGGTTAGCGCACTGTAAGCTAGTAGCCGTTTGATTGCTTTCATACTCGAAATTCCCCCAATAGACGTGGATCGTGAGAACAGTGGGTTGAGTCAAGCGACAGCCTAACCCAACAGCAAAGGCGAATAGCAAAACAGTACACATCCCCCCCACAACTGTATCAAAAGCTACAATTTAATAAATCTTTATATTTCTCTCCCTAGCTTAGCGATCGAGATTTTGGGGTTTTTGGGGAGTTCAAGAGCTTGAAATTGTACAATAAGGTTGTACAAGTCTTCCCTAAAAATCATGTTAAGCAAAGAAACCACCTACTCTCAGGCGAGAATGAATTTAGCCAGTCTCTTAGATCAGGTGTGTGACGAATCTCAAATTATTGTCATTAAGCGTCGCAATCAGAAAAATGTGGCGTTAATTGCTGAAGATGAACTTTCCAGTTTATTAGAGTGTGTTTATTTACTGCGCTCGCGTAGCGCACGCTTTGCGTGACCGCCAGAAAATGCCCAACGCTTATTTCGCTCTTTAGCATGGACCCAGACAGAAGATGCAACTCCTCAAACATTAGCTGAATTGAAAGAGGAGCTAGGAATTGAGTCCTAAAAGAGAAAATAAGCCAGATAAACCTCAAAACAATCCTAAATAGTACCTGGTACAGCATAACCTAATCCTGTCATTTCTTCATAAACAGCTACTGGAATAATAATTGTTCCATAAATATCATGGAGCAAGCTAAGATAGCCGATAGCAGCTAAACTGGTAATAGGAGAGGTGTTACTAACAACAATCACAGATCACCTAAAGTTTTTAAGGTTTCTAATTCTTGTTGCCAATCTACACTATCATAATTTACGCAAATATTCCTCTTGGCGATTTCTTGACGAAATTCAATTAAAGATAAGTTGGCAAAATCAGCTGCTTTTGCGCTACTGATATGATAATCTCTAAACATAATGATTGCCAGTTCTAGTCGCAACAGTTGCTCGTTTTTTCCTGTTGCTTGTATAATTTCGTTGGGAATCACAATAGTCATTGAATTTTACGATATTAAACTGAGAGCCATTATTGTATCACAAAAACTACTTACGAGCAATTAATTAATAAAAATTAATGATTGGAAACACGAGCAAAAAAACAAAACCCCCTCAAGATTGAATGAAGGGGCATTGATGGTATTTTTAGAGGCAATTTAGCCTACTTTTGTGGTTTCTTTTTCAGTGGATTGACAGGGTTTTAGTTGGCGATTGAGGGTTGAAGCTGCGCCTACAATACCAATCGCAAGTAAGCCAGCTATATTTCCAGATTCAGGAACGGAAACAGCAGGAGCAGTCAGAATAGGATCGATGGTTGGATCAACAAAACCTCCTGATATAGCATTTCCAAAACCTGCCAACTGAAGTGAACTAAATCTTCCTAAAAATTCCACAGTACCAGTGGAATTTTCATAAATACGAAAGCTTCCTAACTCTGGTCTATTAGGAAAATATAATATATCAGCAGCTTGTTCAGGAGTTGCGACAACAAACACTCCATCGACCCGAAAAATATTGGGGGTTATATCTAATCTGATCTGTTCAGTCAAAATCTGATCAAAATTAAATGGAGTGGTGGTGGACGAACTACTAGAAACTGCTAGTTCTGAGGTGTGACCACCAAAAAAACCACTTCCATTTTTATAGCTAAGTGTTCCTAAGACAAAAGTTTGTCCAACTTGAACATTCTCAAAAGATGTTCCATCGAATTTAAAAAAGTTGGGAGCGGAATCGGGAAGACTAAAATCAAGTTGATTAGTACCAATTCCATTGACATCTGTATAGGGAAAAGGACTGGCGAAGCTATTAAAAACACCGTTCGTCACTCCAGAACCTACGGTTTGGCTATTTGCTGGTAAATTGCTCCAAGCAAGAAAAGAAGGGAGCAGAAATAAAAGCTGCTTAAAAATGGTCTGCTTGATACTGGAGTTTAGACTAGACTGTACCGTTTGATGTCGGGGGAAGCACATTAAAATTTGTCTTAGCCTGTCAGAAAGCTAAGAATAGTCAGAAATATGATCAATTCTTGTTTTAAGCTACCTCTTTTGTCTCTTTTTTCTGTCGAGTAACTGTCTTTTTCACCGTCGGATAACGAGTTTTTTTGTGACGTTTTTTTCCCTTCTCCCAACCTGGAGACTTTCCTCTGGGTTTTGGCGGTTTGGCGGGTGTGCCTATCTCGACCAAAAGTCCCAAAAAGCTTTGTGCCACTCTTCCAGGGGTTAATTTCTCCACAGGTAAAGGCTTTTGCCAAGGTAAGGGATTATCTTCTATAATCTCACGAAGCTCACCATAATTGCCATGTCATAATAGGGATTAAATCACTCCACCTTTGACCCTTCTCAGTGGTTCCTAGTTTAGGTAAAGTCCAGTGTAATCTTTGCTTCATAAAACGATTCCAACGATTCCAATGCTCAAGGAGAAAGCGTCTTAAATACAATTTCCACAGGTCGATTGAGCATATTTCTTCTTCTCCTATCCAAGCCAACCACATTGGTGTAGTAGACCTTTGAGAGAGTTTTTTCCCCTGAGGTTGAACCAAGATTATAGACATGGGATAATCAGCCGATTGTTCAAAATGAAAACGATTCCATCTCGAAATTTTTACGACCCCCCAAGTTGGGTCATCAATCTCAATAATTTCCACTGGAATTGCCCAAGTTTCTGGGTCAGATAATTTCATTTTTTCACCATGTTTTTCCGGTCTCCTATTTCCTTGATATTGGGGAGGTTCTGCATAAATACAGCGATTAGGGCGTAGCCGAATTAGTTTATCTGCATTAATGTTTGCTGTTTCTTTAACAAAGGGAGCGCATCCGTACTCACTATCCCAGAGCGTTATTGGTCTTTGTTGAAGATGTCTGCATACTTGTTTGAGTTGTAAAACCGCTCTAGAAATTGGGGTTTCATGGGAAGAAATTCGCTCATGACGTAAGGGTAATGCCCAACTGCCTTCACCTTCTGGTATCCAAGCTAAGGTACTATAACCATGTCCCAAAGTAATCGGTTTTCCTGAGATTACTTTAGCTCCATGTTCATAAGTTCTATCCTTTAACGTTGGGAGCATCTCACTTATGCAATGAGTATTAATACTTATAGCAGTCAAAAACTAGAAAATCTTCAACTTGATCACAAAGAGAAATGAGATTATAATAGTTATAACTCACAATTCAGAATAGCTCTCGATGGGAGGAATAATTCAATGTTATCAGAAAATGAAAAAAGAATTAAAGAGTTATGTCAAGAGTTAGGGCAATGTCTCTAGGAGCAATCCCAAATTAAGAAATTTAATAACTTGGGAGAGAT
>NZ_JADBUB010000019.1:0-7151 GCF_020245865.1 Microcystis sp. M169S2 | reverse complement strand
GTTATCAGTTATCAGTTATCAGTTATCAGTTATCAGTTATCAGTTATCAGTTATCAGTTATCAGTTATCAGTTATCAGTTATCAGTTATCAGTTATCAGTTATCAGTTATCAGTTATCAGTTATCAGTTATCAGTTCATCGATTACTCTTCACTGAAAACACTTCCCACTTCATAATTCATAATTAATAATTTATATATGTTACTTTCTGCCAAAGGATTATCGAAAAGTTTTGGGGGCATTCGCGCCGTCAATAATGCTTATTTGGAGGTGCCGCAGGGCAGCATTACCGGGTTAATCGGACCAAATGGAGCCGGCAAAACTACACTTTTTAACCTTTTATCTAATTTTATTCGCCCGGATAAAGGAGAAGTTTTTCTTGATGGTCAGCCCATTCATCAGCTGCCTCCCTATCAAATTGCCCTGAAAGGATGTGTGAGAACTTTTCAAGTAGCAAGGGTATTATCCCGATTAACGGTGTTAGAAAATATGCTCTTAGCTAGTCCGGGGCAAACGGGAGAGAATTTTCTCAAAGTCTGGTTTCAGGGGGCAAAAATTCGCCAACAGGAACAGGAAAATCGTGCCAAAGCTTTGGACATATTAGATTCGATCGGTCTGGTAGAGAAAGCGCAGGATTATGCGGGGGCGTTATCGGGAGGACAGCGGAAATTATTAGAGATCGGCCGAGCGCTAATGACCGAGCCAAAATTAATTTTATTAGATGAACCAGCCGCCGGAGTTAATCCCACTTTAATCGGTCAAATCAGCGACCATATTATCGAATGGAATCGTCAGGGAATTACCTTTTTAATTATCGAGCATAATATGGATGTGATTATGTCCCTTTGTCACCACGTTTGGGTATTAGCAGAAGGGACAAATTTAGCCGATGGCATTCCCAGCGAAATCCAAAAAAACGAGCGGGTTTTAAAGGCTTATTTAGGAGACTAAAGCTAATTTTTGCACCTGTTGAACAAAGTTAGCCAGAATTTTTAAGCCATTAGTCGAGGATTTTTCCGGGTGAAACTGCACCGCCACCAAACGCTCACGAGCGATCGCTGCCGTCACCGTTTGACTGCCGTGGGTGACGGTGGCGGCAGTTAGATGACTATCAAGGGGATCGACATAATAGGAATGGACAAAATAGACGTGAGGGTGCGGGGGTAATCCCTGCCAAAGAGCATGATCCGGCTGGGTGAAGTCTAATTGATTCCAACCCATGTGGGGAATGGTAATGCCCGGTTCCGAGCGAAAACGGCGCACTGTCCCCGGAATAACCCCTAAACCCGCCTCTTGACCTTCCTCTGATGAGTCAAAAAGAATTTGTAAACCGAGACAGATACCGAGAAAGGGTTTACCATTAGCGATCGCCGCTTTGATCGGTTTTTCGAGATGACGGCTGCGAATTTGCCGGACAGCAGGATCAAAAGAACCGACTCCGGGTAAGACAATAGCGTCAGCTTTTTCGAGATCGAGGGGAGAATCGGTAATTTTTGGCACTGCACCCACGGTTTCCAGTCCTTTACAGGCAGAGTGCAGATTTCCCATGTCGTAATCGATGACAGCGATTAAGGTCATTGCTATATACTGATTGGGCGATGACCTTATTTTAGAGCAATCACGCCGCTAAATTAGGTCTTGACTCAAAAGTTGTTAAATGGGATTTGAACCCGCAACGGGCTACTTACAAAGCAGCCCTGCATAATTGATAAAACCCTTTTCCCAAACACAAGGCCATCTCAATCCCTGACAATCGCTTTCGCCAGAATTACAGCCAGCAGAGAGATTGTCTCCCCTAGTCGATGAACATCTGGTTAAACTTCATCTTGATGAGAAAAGCTGTCACACAAATAAAGTTTTTAAATTGAATAATCGATAACTTTCTCACTTTTATTGTCAAAATCAGTGAGTAGGGTCGCTTTTCTCGGTTTTAAATGTACCGTTTGTTCTGGTTGTAACTGTAATTGCTTGTATTCCTCTCGATTGAGATAAGCTACCACCATTTCCCCATCGGCTAACATTAATTCTACTTGTATTTCCCAGCCTAAATGAATAACTCTTTTTACCACTGCCCAACTATTCAACCCATCTTGACTGGGCATAATTTCCAGATCGTGGGGACGGATAAAAACGGTGGAATTATCCCCCGGATGATGTCCATTTCCTAATCCTGCTAAACTGGGTAAGATATTCACTTCCCCAATAAACTGCATCACAAAAGGTGTGGCTGGATGATCGTAAATTTCGGCGGGAGAACCCACCTGTTCAATTTTACCATGATTCATCACAACAATCGTATCGGCCACTTCCATTGCTTCCTCTTGATCGTGGGTAACAAAAACACTGGTAACGTGAACTTCTTCGTGTAAATTTCTCAGCCATACCCTTAATTCTTTTCTAACTTTTGCATCTAAAGCTCCAAAGGGTTCATCTAATAATAATACATTTGGTTGAATGGCTAAAGCGCGGGCTAAAGCTACTCTTTGCCGTTGTCCTCCCGATAATTGGGCGGGATAGCGATCGCCTAATCCTTGTAATTGAATTAATTCTAATAGTTCCTCAACTTTTTTCTTAATTACTGGTGATTTTTGCTGGCGAATTTCTAGACCAAAAGCAATATTTTGACGGACAGTCAAATGTTTAAATAGGGCATAATGTTGGAAAACAAAGCCGATATTTCTCCGCCTAGGATCAAGATGGGTGGTATCTTGTCCGTTAATGATAATTGCGCCACTGTCGGGACTTTCTAATCCCGCAATTGAACGTAATAAGGTGGATTTTCCCGATCCCGATGGTCCGAGAAGGGCGACTAATTTGCCTTCAGGAATGGTTAAACTGATATTATCTAAAGCTTGAAAATTGCCGAAACGTTTGGAAACTTGCTGGATAGTAATACTCATATTTTTAGGTCTTTTGTAGTTAAGTAGTATGAATTTTGTGGGCGGTTTTACGTTCGAGAATTTCTTTGATAATTAAAGTAACTCCTGCTAGTAAGGCGAGAATAGCCGCCGCACTAAAAGCGGCAGGAGTGAGATAATTTTTATAAGCCTGTTCTACGAAAATTGGCAGGGTGGCAGTTCTCCCTAAAATACTGCCAGAAACCACAGAAACCGCCCCAAATTCTCCCATCGCCCGGGCATTAGTTAACAGCACTCCGTACATCAACCCCCAACGAATATTGGGTAAAGTGACGCGCCAGAAAATCTGCCAATCATTTGCCCCTAAAGTGCGCCCCGCTTCCTCTTGTTCTAAGCCAATTTCTTCTAAGACTGGGATAACTTCTCTAGCGACAAAAGGCATAGTAACAAATATAGTTGCTAATACCATTCCGGGTAAAGCAAAAAGTATTTTTATACTGAAAAGTTCTAAAAAAGAACCTAACCAACCATTGCGCCCATAGAGCAGTACAATCATTAAACCCGCTACCACGGGAGAAACTGCAAAAGGTAAGTCAATTAAACTAATTAATAAAGTTTTGCCACGAAATTGATTGCGAGCAATTACCCAAGCGGCACAAAGTCCGAAAATTGTGTTTAAAGGTACAGTAATTAGGGCAATAATTACTGTTAATCTTACCGCTTCGATAAAGTCAGAAGTTCCCGCCGCTTCTAAAAAAGCTTGGAATCCATTGCGAAAAGCATAGTAAAATACTGCCGCTGCTGGAATAAATAATAATAGTGCCAGATAGACAAGAGCGATGATAATTAGTAGGGGTTTGTAATCCCGCTCTTTCGGTTTAGTTGATTTTTTTAGACTCAGCATTTTGATCTGTCTCCGGTTATACTCTAATGTTTTTTACCCTTTACTTAACTCTGTATTTTTGCCCCCATTGCTGCAGGAAATTAATTACTACTAACATGAACAGAGAAACCAGCAATAAAACCATGCCGATTACTGTCGCCCCCGTGTAATCATATTCCTCTAGTCTTTGGAAGATTAAAACTGGGGCAATTAAATCCTTAAAGGGAATATTAGATGAGATAATAACTACAGAACCATATTCGCCGATCGCTCTGGCAAAACCGAGGGCAACTCCTGTTAAAATAGCGGGTAGTATTGTGGGAAAAATCACTCGCCAAAAGATTTGCCAAGAGGAAGCACCGAGGGATAAAGCCGCTTCTTCTACCTCTTTTTCCATTTCCTGTAAAACTGGCTGTAGGGTGCGGACAATAAAGGGTAAAGCGATAAATAACATCGCCACAAAAACCCCTAAAATGGTAAAGGATATCTTAATACCAAAGGGGGCAAAAAATTGACCGAGCCAACCGTTATCACTGTAAACTGTGGCGAGGACTAAACCAGCAACAGAAGTGGGTAAAGCAAAAGGCAAATCTACACAAGCATCGACAATTTTTTTACCCGGGAATCGATAACGCACTAACACCCAAGCGATAATAGTGCCGAAAACTCCGTCAATTAATCCGGCAATTAAGGAAGTAAAAAAAGTGACTTGGTAAGCAGATAAAGAAATCGGTAAAGTGGCAACACGCCAAAATTCAGCAAAACCAAGGGTTAGGGATTTAGCAAATAGTGCCGCTGCCGGTAAAACCAACAAAACCACTAGATAACTAATGGTAATTATCCAAGGAATAGAAACTTTTTTCTGGGGTTGACTGGGAGATAAAGATAATTGTGGGTTAGCCATTGTTAATTATTTTTAGAGATTACCAATTGTCCGCTTCTTCAAGAACTTGTGCTGAATCATACCAAACTTCTACATCTAAATCTGCTAGATAGGAAAGGGCATTTTCTATACCTTGAGAGTTGCCTTGTAGTTGTAAATCGAACCAGCCATCTTGATTATTATTGGCAGCTAACAAAGCAGAAAATATATTCACTTTTAGACCAGGAAAAGATCCTAAACGTGCTATGATTGGCTCGTTAATATACTGTTTAGGAACCCGAATTTTTATCCGTCGGGACGTGGGGCGATCAAGTCCCGATTGATCGAGATGTAAATCACTTTGGGGATGATTAATAGTCTGCCATTGAGGTTGATTATCCATGGTTTTTCTCCTTAAGACTTACCAGCTTTAGTCAGAATTTTATCGAACAAGCCTCCATCATCAAAAAATTGCTTTTGTACCTGATCCCAACCGCCTAAATCCTGCACGGTAAAGAGATTTTTTATCTGAGGAAATTTACTCTCAAACTCTTTAGCTACCGTCGGCTCAACGGGACGAAAACCAACTTTAGCAAATTCTCTTTGTGCCTCTGGGGTAAATAAAAACTGCACAAAAGCTTCGGCCACTTTTCTCGTACCTTTTTTATCCACATTGGCATCAACAACCGCCACGGGATTATCCACAGAAATGTTATAATCGGTGGGAACAGTATAGGCTAAATTCTCACCTTTTTGGTTAGCGAGAATCATCTCGTTTTCGTAATTAATTAGCACATTTCCCTGACCTTGTTTAAAAAATACATCACTAGATTCGCGAGCATCTCTAGGTAAAACTGGCACATTTTTAAACACTTTTTCGACAAAAGTTTGCGCCTCTTGCTCACTGCCTCCCGCTTGTGTCACCGAACCCCAAAGAGCGAGAAAATTCCAGCGCGCTCCGCCAGAAGTCTTGGGATTAGCGGTAATAACTTTAATATTATCCTTGGCTAAATCTGACCATTTATTAATTTTAATATTGGCATCGCGAGGGACAAAAGCCACTACAGATTTATGAACAATAGAGTCATTGGGTGCTTCTTTTTCCCAACCGGGTTGAATTAATCCCGCTTGCTCAATTTTCTTGGTATCCAAAGCTAAAGCCAACGCTACCACATCCGCTTCTAAACCATCGATAACGGCGCGAGTTTGGGAACCGGAACCACCATAACTCTGTTCAAAAGTTACTTTTTGCCCCGTTTTTTCTTGCCATTTCTCGACAAATTTGGGAATGATTTTTTCGTAGGCACTTTGGGTGACAGCATAGGAAACAAGTGTCACAGTCACGGGTTTTTGGCTGTCATTGCCGCTATTGGTGGGGGATGGGGTGCAAGATACCAGCATTCCCCCCGTCAGGACAGTTGCCACGAGTAGGGATAAACAAGACTGGGATGACTGCATCGGCGGCGCTCCTAAGATTTACTCTGAGGTTGTATCTGTTTTCAGGCGTGTTTTAATCCTACAGCACGGGAAACAAAATTTCAATACATTTATAAAACAAATTGGGAATAAGGCGATAACAAGGGAAACTGTGAGAAGATAAAATCAGTGCTACATCTAGGTTTGAGACTATGGGCAAGAGCGTCAAAGCCAAAAAAACAACCCTCCTACAACAACTGATTAACCAGAGTTTTCTTTTTCGCGGACTAGAGGAAGCTTGGTTAAGTCACTATCTCGATGCCGACAATCTCAAGTTAGAGACGCTATTTTCCAATCGTCCCGTCTATACGGCTTTTCTACCCGATGAATTTCTAGATGTTTTGTATGTGATTTTGAATGAGGGTGTAATCGTCGTCCGCAGCACCCCCCTCGACCGGATTATTGCCATTACCTACCCCGGTGGCTGTTTTGGCATGAGGAGTTTACCCTTTAGTTATGGTTTAGCCAGTCGCGCCTTTCCCTGTTTGGTGGAATCCTATAAAACTACCCACGTCCTGAAAATTCCCTTATCGGCGCTAGAAAAGATTTACAACGATAACGAAAGTTTTCGTCAACGGTACTGTTTTTTATTTGAATTACAGCAAAAATTCGAGTATCATTTGCTTAATTGCAGTAGCTATCCACCCCAAGCTGTAGCCACTTTACTCAGAGCCTTAATCTATCAAGAAAGAGAATTAGGCAGTCAACCAGATGCCGAAAATATCTATACTTTTGATTTATCCGTCGATATGATTGCTCGCGCTTGTCAACTCAATCAACGCACCGTCGAACAGGTATTAAAAGGATTGCAAAACGTGGGATTAATTGCCTCAGAATCGACGGGGGATTTAATTCGGGTACTGGATGCCGAGGGTTTAAAAGAAGTTTACAGTGCCACCAGAGATAAAGTTAATTGGTGGCCCCTAAGATAAGTAGGGCTTGCTGAATAAATCTAAAAACCTTGTTGGATAAGGCTTTTAGACTTTTTTGACCTCAAAAAGTGCCGACCATTGGAGGGATCAGGGGTAAAATTCAGGTACTTTTTCCCTGAAAATTAGGTAACTGACTACCTC
>NZ_JADBUB010000189.1:0-3495 GCF_020245865.1 Microcystis sp. M169S2 | reverse complement strand
GCTCAGGGTGTAGGTGATTGAACTGCGGACATGATCCTCTCCGCCGCCAGCGGATTCCATGACCAGATCCCCCGCATCATCGACGGTGTAGGTGTCATTACCCCCGCCGCCAGCCATGGTGTCAGCACCAGCGCCACCGTCTAACCAGTCATTTGCCGCCGTGCCATAGATATGGTCGTTCCCAGCACCACCATCTAGGTGCTGTGGTTGGAAGTTGTCGGTGGTGAAGGCCAAAAAGTCATTGCCGTCGCCAGCAAAGACAGCATAACGATCAGTTCCCAGCCAAAGGGTGTCGTTACCTGATGTGAGGCGAAATACCCCTGCGCTTTGGAGTACGGAGGGTATTGGGCTTAATGGGATGATTCCATTTGTGAGCAGATCGGCAAATGGTGCAAGCCCAGTGTTTTGCAAGGCCGCGTTCACCGCTGTGGTGAAGCTTGTCGAAGTTGGATCACCCCCCACGTCCTGGATGATTTCTCGCGCCAGGGGGAGAACGGCTGCCCAATACCCTGCTACCGTAATTCCGTCACCAGCAGGAGCCTTGCTTTTGAAACTATTCAACAGATCCGCAGGGGTCTGTACGGTCATAAGTCTGTCGATTTCGGGTACATAGACAGCGCTATCGGCCATGGCACTACCTAGCGGGCCAGACATCAACAGCCTCGCCAGGATGCCATCCACAAGACCATTCCAGGAGGCTGTCAAGCTGGCGACGGCCTGGGCGTTGGGATTGCGGATGCCTTGCACGACGAATTGTGTACCCAGAAAGGCTTCTAGTGCTGCCAGCTTGCGCCCATCGAATAGTCCTCCTCGTGATGATGGGTCAACGGATTGCACACCCGCCCAGCGATAAATGATCTGCTCTGCCTGGCTGCGGGCGTTGGCAAGACTGCTGAGGTTCTGAGAAACAAAACCCGTAACCAGTGTGGCCAAAGCTCCATCCGCCAACATGACAGAGCGCAGTGACTTGACATCGCCCCGTCCACGGATGTCAGGGAGATTGTCAATGGTGATGTTGCCCGTCAAGCTAATCGAGGAATTGGTGGCAACATTGGAGACATCAAACCAGATATCTGCGACTAAGCCAGTTGTGCCATTTGTATATTCAAAGATCGACTGCTCGTGAATCCGGTTGCCTTCTGCGGTGAAGTTGACGGCTGTGTACCTTAAGTCGATGGAGCGAATATTGAGGGAAGCAAGTGTACGCAACTCGCCTGCATCGGTAAGACCGTTACTGTTGGCATCGAGCCAAACTCTGAACTGGGACCAGACTGCATCACTGGCATTGATAACTCGGTCATTGTTGAGGTCATAGGTGACCAGTTCAGCAAAGCCTGAGCGTCCAAGATCACCGATTAGCTCATTGATGTTGTCGATTTGGCCGTTGGCGTTGCTATCAATTGCCAGCAGGCCATCCGTCGGCTTCACCCAACCCGTTTGTTCTTTGATGCCATCGCCATCCATATCGAAATAGACATTGGATGTCGCCCGCGGAGTGAGTTCAATGCCGTTGCCATCCAGGTCGAGAACGATGGGATCAATTAGGCGACGCAGTTGGTCGCGGATGGCGTCGGCGAAAGAGTCGCTCACTTGGTCAATCCAATCACTTAAGTCATCGACTGCATCTCCAATTCGATCCGCAAGAGAGTCAAATAAGTCACTTAACCAGCTATCTCCGTCGTATCGACGAGCATCGTTCAAAGGGTCAGTAATCAGGTCACCTCGCTTCAGCGCCTCATTTACCTTCTGCGCGATTTCATTGCTGCTGCTGGCATTTTTGCCAATATCTCGCCCTATCGAGTTATTCCACTTATCCATGTTTTTCTCTTGCCAAGGCTGGTCATGTTGTAGATCGCCTTTAATTTCGTTGAGATCACCAAAAACATGAGCAGCAGGTACACCATATTCCCTAGCCATAGCTCCGCTTGCATAGGCATGTCGAAAGGCGTCCCGAGCATCGTTATGTCCAGTTCCTGGAATTTTGTAACTGTCCGCGTAGGCGTTAGCCTCCTGCATATACCTGTTGTACAGGTTGTCATATACACTCATTTCATTTCTCCCACAACTAAAAAGATACGATTTCTAGATTCAATTTTCACTATTGCCGCAACATCTAAAGGGACACAACTGGCTGGCACAAATCTCTTTGGCAATTGCGCTCTGTGTTCTGGCTGAATTTCATGAGTAGCCAAAATGTCAAGTTTTTCAGATCGCTTGAACTTGGATAGGCTTATTTCTTTAGGCATAACAACGATAAACGCCCAATGGGACTCATTCGCCATATAGCCAGTTGACTTTAGATATGTATTGATGCGAGTACTGTATGGAACACCCTCCGAAATAGATTGTTGATAAGGATATAGAACACACAGATGGCCATCAGGCATTTTTTCTAAGGAGCCGAGCTTGAGAACCTGACCAACCTCTAAATATTTCTGAATATAATCCTGTTCAATCATTTGCCCGCCCTTCTTCGAACCACATCCTGAGATTGACAGGATGAAAATGCACAGAAAGCTAATCGGTAATATTTGGTGTAAACCAAGCAAGTTTTGCATTACTCACAGTTACATCTTTGTGCGATAAATTGGTGCTTTTTCTTGATTTTTTAGTTGGCTATATACAGATATTGTCGGTTTCTTCATTTTATCGTGTAAGATGGCGATTGACAAGTAATCGCAGCATAGCGGGTTGGGGATTCTCGAAATACCTCATGGCTCAATCAGCCGTCTGACTTGCGCTAAAGCCTCTTCGCCTGAAATTAGCTCAACATCGCACTCTACTCCAAAGCCTCAATCGTGACTAGACCACCCTCGATCGCTTGAATTCGCAGATCGTAACCTCGCAATAGCTGCATCCCGATTAGTGGAAGTGTCTCTGATTCGTTGATGTAAATCTCACGATATTGTCCATCCCAAATCACGCGCCCGATGTAAACCTCAAACGTACAGAAAGTTCCGTCACCTAATGTGGCAATATCTCGGCCCTCCCAACTCAACCCCAATGTGGCAATTATGTCAGACGGCAAGGTGAGAAAACCCGAAAATCCTGTATCAGTTACAGCATCTACCATCTGCGCTGTCTTATTATTCGTGAGCGCGATCGATAAGGTCGCTTCACACCTTTGATTCACACGACCTTGCATCATTGCTTTGTTCTCAAACTCCGTGTACCAAAGTGATCGACTGCTAGATGCCCAATCCGAATAAACCAAGTCTGAGCATCAGGTACTCGTGCAGAGAGTTGTTTCGATGCTGTCACCAAATCATCGGCAACTTCAAACGCTCCAGTTTCAATGTCAATCGCCACAATTTTGCCGTAATTGCCTTCTTCAACTTGAGAGCGCACTTGGGATTCATCGAAAATTTGGGTCTGAAACCCCGTCGTTCTACGACGGCTTTACTGTTAAATATTAGCGCATTTACACGATATATGCTAGAATGCGAGATATGGAAAAAGCCTATTCGTTTCGATTTTACCCAACACCCGAACAAG
>NZ_JADBUB010000188.1:0-4328 GCF_020245865.1 Microcystis sp. M169S2 | reverse complement strand
TAACTCGACCGACTCAACTGCAACAAAAAGCGTTAGATTTATTGGGAGTTTCCCTAATTTGTAGCCAGTAACGGGGCGCTGGAAATTCTTTTAATCCCTTCTACAGCACAGCTTATGGCTTTTTGTCAACGGGGAAGTCCAATTATATAGTTTTGTTTTCGACCACGATGACCATTTTTATTGATGTGGTCACTTTTACATTCTGGACATTCCATCGTTTTTTTTGGCGTTGTCAGATCAGAATGTGAAAGATGCAATGCAATCCTTGCTATCAAAGTAATTTGAGTTCCAAGCTGATTCGGATCATCTTTCAATTTGACAACGCCTTTTTTTTCCTTCATTGAGTTTCTATCTATTTTGCCGTCTCATCTCTTTATCTGACAACGCCGAAACCCAAGTCGTGAGGTTTGGGTTTCGCCGTCCGTTTTACGGCGGCGAGGATGTCAACTGTTGGAAAGACCGCAGTTTCCCCGCGACCAACCCCATTCTTCCACTCCCACGGAAATTTGCGAACCGGGACGGACATCTCCTTTGGATAAGTCTATCAGAGTGACACTGACTGCGGCGAATAAACTGCCGCGATAAATCGGCTGTCCTTTGTTGTTGGTATTTTTAAAACTAAGGCTAGAAACTTGGGGAGGTTGACCGGAGCGTGTCCAGCGAATGCGCTCAAAACGTCCATTGATAAATTCTGCTGAATAGGACCAACCGTTATTCATGCGGCCTCGACAAAAAAGCTGTTGTGTGGCTACGGTAGGGGGAATATTGACAGATAAACTCAGAAGGCTGAATGTAGCGAGAGCGATCGGCAAAAATTTCATAAAAGTTGGCACTATAGGGTCCAATAATCCCATTATAAGTTTTTAGTTCGCAAATTTAACTATCGCGGCCGCGGTAAGTTCCGGTTTTTCGAGGTGGGGAACATGACCACAGCGAGGAATCCAAACCAGTTGATTATTAGGTAAGGCCTGCTGAAATTTCTCCGCGTCTTTTGTGCCTAAGATTTGATCGTTTTCTCCCCAAATAATCAGAGTTTCTCGGTTTATTTGGCTTAATTTCGGCAAAAATGCCCCATAACCCCCACTTTTGGTAAAGGAGATTAAAGCCTCACTCCAGTGGGGACAATTCAGGTGCAGATTCGCACAGGTGCAAGCATCAACAGTGGCCAAAGTTGCATCAAAATAGGCGGTACGACTGATATTTTGGCGCACGCGGGGATTGGCTAAAAAATTAGTTGCCCACTTATCGAGGGGAGAAAACATCAATTTACCCAAAACTGGGGGATTAGCTAGTCCTGCGCTGTCAATCAGGACTAATTTCGCCACTATTTCCGGGTAGGAGAGGACAAAATCTAGGGCCACTGCACCCCCCATGGAAGCACCGACTAAAATTATCGGTTCGGCGATCGCAGTTTGCCAGAAATGGTAAAGATGGCTTTTAATAGTTTTCGGAGATACTTCTAAATCTGGGTATCGCTCAGTAAAACCGAAGCCGAGCAGATCTATCGCCCAAGTTTCCCTATTTTGGGCGAGGAAAGGTAGTAAACGCCGAAATTCCAGCAGGGAACTATCAAAACCGTGCAGGAGAACAAAGGGCGGTTGACCTTGCCCTTGTTGACTATAGGTAGTTAGAATCGATCGAGGATAGATAGGGCTATCGATGGCAATTTGTTGGATATTCTGGAGGAGAGCAAGGGAGGTATCTTCGCTCAATCCCTCGCTAACAGTGGGTAAAAAGTTAGGATAATTCACGGATGAGGGGGACAGTTTTTTCTAGAGTTTCCGAACATCGGCGTTGATTTTATCAGCCTGTATCCAAGATTTCCGGTCAAAAAAAACCCAGGCTGATAACTGATAGCTGAAAGTTATCTTAATAGCTAATTTCGAGGGTGACAGCAGCGCGCAGGGTTTGTTCCCCTCCGATAACCGGGCTACTGGCAGCATCGGCACTCCGAAAAACCGCTTCTGAGCGGGCTATTGGCACGGGATTACTGGTATTACCCACTTGGATAGAAACCGTTTCTTTCGGCACTAAACCGAGGGCTTGTAACACGATTGTGGCCTGTTCTCTAGCTTGTTCCGTGGCTTTGATGAGAGCGGTTCTTTGGGCAGCTGCGATCGCTGATTCTCCAGCAGTAAAACTGACCCCATCGATGCGTGTTGCCCCGACTTTGACCGCTTCATCGATTAAAATCCCCGCTTGGGCTATATCAACCTGAAAACTAATCAAATTAGCCCCGATATAACCGATTAAACGTCTTTGATTGTTGCTGAAGTCGTAATTGGGCTGTAAACTAATGCCAGTGGTTTCCAATTTTTCCACTTGACGGGAACGGAGAAATTTAACCACCGCATCGCTACGATTGGCGGTTTCCCGCTGCACCTTGCCCGCTTCTTTGCCTTGAACTTCTACCCCTAAGCGCACTATTGCTTGAGAAGTGGCGATATTTTCTATTCCTTCCCCCGTTACGGTAATTGTCCTCAATTCTCTTGCGTTTGCGTAACTAGGCATAACTAATCCGGTGTTGATGAGGATAAGGGACAGCAAAAAAGCCAAGCAAAATTTTTTGTAATTCATGAAAAATCCGTAGCGATCGATACTATATTTCGATTCTAGCCTTTATTTTGGGCAATTGAGTTGCAGATTATCCCTTTTCTGTCACTTTCGCAATATTGGTGACTAAGCTCTGGGAACTTGAGAAGGGGCCTTTAACCAAGATTGGTGACTCTCTTAGGTTTGGTGGGTAAAATGTATTCTAAGATACAGTCTTGCGGGCAAGTGAGTGTGAAGAACTACAGAGACACAAAGGACACAAAGACCGATCGCTACTATATAAGTTATAGTTAGTAAAAGTATAGTCAAATGTAGACAGACTGAATTCCATTTCAGAAATTCCTTTCACTTTTACTTTGAGAGATTGATTCTCCTTGGGTGAACTACGCACCTCTCTATCCCATAGCGGTTAAACGCATTTGGGAATGCTTTTCGCAAAATGTTGTAGGAACCCATGACATCAGATTGAATCAGAATCCCCTTATCTGTACGATATAACCCTCGCTTAATTATTTTTCCTGAAAACACTGGCCTTTCAGTTGTTTGTCCATACACTGGTAGCAGATCTAAATTCAAAAAATTAGCAACGGAGGTATAGGATTCTTCTTGAATAATCACAGAGATTCCTTCTAATTGACATTTATAAATAATCATGTCAATTAATCGAGCATGAGGGATGGTCACAAATTTTTGATTGTTGACTTTTCCTAAGTTCACTTCTTGTTTCCAACCGTCATTTTTCCCAATTACTAAAGTTGTTATCTCTTGGTCAACTAAGAGATTGACTAAATAACGACTAGCCTGATGAAGATAATCATCTACTTTCTGATTACGACAGCGAGTTAAACGGCAAATTCTCTGGGAACTTTGACGATTGCCTTTTAACAGAGATTGTAACTTAGCCCGACGTTGGTTATAAAATTGATTTAGGCTTTTTAACGGTCTGCCATTAATCAACAAAGGGATAAAGTCCAGTTGATTTGAAGTTACAGCCATCAAATTATCTATCCCTAAATCTATCGCAGCTATTTTTTCATTAGGAGCTAAGAACTGTTCGGTTTTCTCATAAATTACCTCGATTATATAACAATCACATTTAGGAACTATTCTAACTTCTGCTATGCGCTCCGCTACTCTCGTCGGCAAGGCAATTGAAGTACCTGCTTGCCCTGAGCTACGTCGAAGGGATAATTTGACTAACCCTTGCCTAAGACCTACTTTGCTTATAGCTTGAATCGTGTAAACTAAGAGATTTCTTCCTTTTTTTGGCTCCTTATAGCCGGGGATTTTGGGTTTTCCCAGAAATTTATCGGGGTGACTTTTAAACTCCGATGAAGCGGCAAAAAATGATTTCCAGTTTTTGTCTAATCCTCTCAAAACTTGTTGGGAAACTTTAGCGGGTAAAGCTTGATACTGTTCTGTCTTTTTCATCAGAGAGGCCATCTGATTATAGGTCAAATAGCCATGGCCATAAATGAAGTTTTGTCGGATTAAATAATTGGCTGAGTTGTAGAGATTTTTAGACTGCCAAGATAAATTATCTATCTCAGCCCAAAATCGATGTCCTTTCTTGATAATGTGTCTTTCTGCTACTAACATTATTATCCGTTGTCTTTTAACTCAGATATAATCTTCGCCAATTCAAAAATGAAACGCATCAACCTCAAGAGTTGACAAAGAAAGGCTCATCAGGTACTGTCTGATCATTAACAAAAACAAATCAGACCCAAAAACGAAGCCCCCAACATCTTAACATAGAACAAAGAAACTTGCTC